>JBBIKR010000043.1:3467-26762 GCA_037445395.1 Thermoflexales bacterium | reverse complement strand
CCCCCCCCCCCCCCCCCCCCCCCCCCCCCCCCCCCCAAACCCCCCTCTTTTCACCCCTCCCCTCTCCCGCCGCCGCAAGGCGAGCGGGAGAGGGGAGGGGTGAGGGAAAGGCGACGTTGACTTTTTAAGCATCCTCCCGTGAAAGGAGGGATTTTGCAGTGGCTTGCCGAAAATAACAATGACTCACCGCAAACCGACTTCTTCTATATTCCAGAGTTCGCTCTCCTCAAAGGGGTCCAGGGTGAAGTTTTCCACCTCCGGTCGGGCAACGGCGATGCGGACCCGCCAGAAAAGGGGCAGGGCAGGCAACTGCTCGGTGAAGATGCGCTGGGCTTCGGCGTGATAGTTCCGGTACTCAAAGGTGCCCGGAAGGGCCGCCCGCGCGGCACGGCAGACGGCATCGTACTCCGCACTGGAGAAACCCGACGCGTTGGGCCGTCCCCAGTCCCCCTGATCCGGCGTCTCCTCCGTCAGGTAGAGGTAGCAGGGGGGCTCCACCTCGTTGCGCCAGGTGAACAGCGCCAGGTCAAATTGACGGCCGAAGACCGGCCCCAGCGGGCCATCGGCGAAGAACTCCCGCACCGGACGGGAGTCCACCGTCACCTGAACGCCGCAGTCGGCCAGGTTGGCCCGAAGGATGCGGGCGATGACCTCCTGCTGGGTATCCCCCTGCACGGTCAGCAGGGTGACGGAGAAGGGCGTGCCCGCGCGAATGCCGGTCACGTTGTGCGCTTCCAGGACGCCGTTGCCGTCCTCGTCGGCCCAGCCCGCCTCCGCCAGGAGCGCCCGCCCCATCGGCGGGTCGTACGTCCAGCGGGTCAGCCGGTCGCCCGCGTACAGGGGATGCTCGGGGGGAATGTACACATCCGCCACCCGCCCCAGCCCCAGGGTGACCTCATCCACCATCGCCTGCCGGTCTATACAGTGGGCAAACGCCTGACGAACCCGCACGTCCTCAAAGAAATCCGGGCGCTTGTAGGTCGCGACGGGGTTGATGCCGAACTCCAGATGTTCCCACTGGTCGGAGACAGAGGTGACCAGCCGGAGGAGCCCCCGCCCCTCCGCTTCCTTCAGGAACGGCAGGAGGGATTCGGCCCCGTCCCCCGGCAGTGCCAAGTCGCACTCGCCCGCCATCAGCATCGCCACCGCCCCCTCCGCATTCGGGGCAAACCGGAAAACCAGACGGTCCACCCGGGGGAGCCCCTCCCCGGCCCGGAAGTAAAGGGGGTTGCGCTCCAGGGCAATGTGGTCGCCCTGGACCCATTCGGTGATGCGGAACGGCCCCCAGCCGATGGGTTGACGAGTGCTCTCCGGACGGCTCAGCAGGTCGGCGGGCGTCGCCCGCAGTTGTTTCTCCCACAGATGTCGGGGCAACGGGCTGAAGAAATTCAGCACATACAGGTCATCCACATACCCCGGCAGGCCGGTCCAGACGACGGTCCGCTCCCCGGCGGCCGCGTACGCAAAGGTGCGGTCGCAGACGTATTTGGTGTACGGCGTGTCCGGATGGCAGGCCAGTTCGTAACTGTAGACGGAGTCGTCGGCCGTCACGGGTTCCCCGTCCGACCAGGTCACCCCGTCCTTCAGCGTCCAGGAAACCACCATTCGCTCCATCTCAATGGGGGTGTTCCCGTCAAAGGTGACCACGCATTGGGGGTTCGCCGCGTCCTGGCAGGTGTGGTCGGGGAATACCTGCGTCCCTTGTTGCAGCGTGACCACCTCGCCGGTGATGTCCACCACCCGGTCCCCGGCCTGGACGGTGACGGTCTGGAAATAAGCGTCCCCCTCCTCCAGGGTGGGCAGTTTTTCCAGGATGACCGGCTGGAAGTCAAAGGAGCGGCCGTCTATGGGGCCGTCGTAGATGGCCTGCAGGACGTTCCGGGCGGCGTAGGAGCCGCCGTAGAGGTAGAGGCTCTCCGGCTCCCCCACCTGGCAGACGGTGAGGGTCCTGGGACCGGGGGTTGCCGTCGGCTCCGGGGTGGCGGTGACCACCACCGTCGGGCCCGGGACCTCCACCGTCTGGACAACGGGGGTGGGGGACGCACAGGTGCCCAGCAACACCACCCCGATCAGGGTCAGGAAAGACGCGACGGTGAGTTGACGGACCAGTTCGTTTTTGAACACGGCTTCTCCTTACCTCATGGTTAAACCACGAAGAACACGAAGGACACAAAGGTTTTTTTATCTCATTAGGACTTACGTATTTGGAGATTGCTTCGGCACTTCGTGCCTCGCAATGACATCTTCCCGAGCCCGAAAAGGTCATTGCGAGCGGCGAAGCCGCGAAGCAATCCCCTCACTGATGCCCAACTGCGTAACTCCTACTCATTTTGAGGTGGGCGGCCGACGCCCGCTTCACCCTCCCAACTCCTCCATCAAGCGAGCGATTTCGGCCCGAATCTGCGCCCGCTCGTCCATCGCCTGGCGGGCCGGGGCGGCCAGTTGTTCCTCCCAGGACGTCACCAGTTCCAGCACCCGCTCCGCCAGCGTCTGCGCCGGGTCCAGGACGGTCTTCAACAGCGGGTTCACAATCCACCCGTTCAGCCCGGCATCGGCCCGCTGGGTGAACCAGTCATCCATCGGCTCCAGAATCCGGGTATAAACGTTCTGGATAAAGTTGGGGAGAATGGAGACCACCTCACCGACCCGTTCCAGGCCGCTGCGGACCTGGCGGGCAAAGGTGACGGGCAGGCGGTCCAGAATCCGGGAGAGAAACCCGCCCACCGTCTCAGCGACCGGGCTGGAGAGCCCCAGGACGTCGTTGACTTCGTTTTCCAGCGCGGTCAGCCGCTGGGAGAGGGTGAGCAGGGCATCCCGCAGCCAGCGCATGCCGGACTGGAGGGAGGGAAAACGGGACTGGAAGTCCAGAAGGGCCGCCCGCGCGCTCTGGATGGCCTCCAGCAGGCGGGTCGCCAGGTCCCGGAGCGCCTCCAGGATGGGCGCGATGGCCCCCATCCCCCGCTGCACCAGGTCGTCCAGCCCCAGGTCGTCCATCTGCTGGTAGAGGGCCAGGATGCGGCGCAGGGTGCCCACTTCTTTTTCCAGCGCGGCGGCGTGAGCGGCGCTCAGTTGCCAGAGGGTCAGCCCTCCCGTGAGGGCGACGATCAGGCCTCCGGCCGCCGCCGCCCCCAGGAACTGCCGCCGGCTCACGGCGGGGGGTCTCTCCGACGCGGTCACCCCGACCAGCGCGTCGGCCGTCATCCGGTCCAGCACTTCCAGCGTGCCGTCGTCCAGCCGACCCAGCCGCTCTATGATGCGGGCGATACGGGCCGAGCGGCGCAGTTGCTCCATCTGGGGTTCCCGTTGCATGCTACCTCCGTTGGCTCATGTTCCTCACCCCCCTGCCCCCTCCCCTCTCCTGAACTTCGGTCAGGAGAGGGGAGGGGGTGGCGGCGAAGCCGCCGGGGGAGGGGTGAGGCACCATTGATCTGGAGGGACCCATGGCTCTGATTCCGGTCGTCTGCCCCTACTGTGGTGCTGGCTGCCGGCTGGGGCTCCGGGTGGAGGACGGCCGGGCCGTCGGCGTGGAGTACCTGGCTGACCACCCGGTCGCTCTCGGCGCCCTCTGCCCCAAGGGCAACGTCGCCCCCGAAATCATCCACCACCCCGACCGGCTGCACCGCCCCCTCGTCCGGGAGAACGGACGGTTCCGGGAAACGGACTGGGACGAGGCGCTGGACCGGGTGACCCGAACCCTTTCCCGCATCCGCCAGGAGCACGGCCCGGACGCGCTGGGATTCCTGGCCTCCGCCAAAGCGACCAACGAGGAGAACTACCTCTTTCAGAAAATGGCCCGCCTCCTGGGCACGAACAACGTGGACCACTGCGCCCGCCTCTGCCACGCCCCGTCGGTGGTCGGGCTGAGCCGCGCCCTGGGCTCCGGCGCGATGACCAACCCCATCCCCGACCTGGCCAACTCCCGCTGTATCCTGATCATCGGCTCCAACTTCGCCGAGAACCACCCCGTCGTTTCCCGATGGGTCTGGGAGGCGAAGGACCGGGGGGCCTTTGTCGTGGTCGCCGATCCCCGGTACACCCCCACCGCCCATATGGCGGACCTCTATCTCCCCCTGCGGCCGGGGACGAACGGGGCGCTTCTCAACGGCATGGCCGCCGTCGTCCTGCGGGAGGGGCTGGCGGACTACTTCTTCATCGCCGCCCGGACGGAGGGGCTGGAGGGATTGCGGGCCGTCCTGGAGGAGTATTCGCTGGAGAAGACGGCGGCGCTCACCGGCCTGGCCTCCGGCGACATCCTCCGCGCGGCCCGGGCCTACGCCCGCTCCCCTGCTTCGGCCATTGTCTACTGCATGGGCATCACGCAACACGCTGTGGGGACGGACAACGTCCTGGCCTGTGCTAACCTGGCCCTCCTCTGCGGGCAGGTCGGGCGGCCCGGCGCGGGCATCTTCCCCCTGCGGGGACAGAACAATGTGCAGGGCGCCTCCGATATGGGCGCCCTGGCGGAACTCCTCCCCGGCTACGTCCCCGTCGCCGACGAGGAGGGACGCCGTCGCCTGGCCCGCCTGTGGGGACGGGATGACCTGCCGGACTCCCCCGGCCTGAGCGTCGTAGAATTGATGGAGGCGGCGCTGGACGGTCGGGTGCGGGCGATGGTCGTGATGGGGGAGAACCCCGTCGTCTCCGACCCGGCATCGGGGGATACGGTGCGGGCGCTGGAAGGGCTGGAATTCCTGGTTGTCCAGGACCTCTTTCTGACCGAGACGGCCCGCCTGGCCCACGTCGTCCTTCCGGCGGCCTGCTGGGCCGAGAAAGCGGGCAGTTACACCAACACCGAGCGCCGGGTCCAGTGGTCGCCGAAGGTGCTGGAACCGCCCGGCGAGGCCCGCCCCGACCTGGCCATTATCGGCGAACTGGGGAGGCGGTTGGGGCTCTGGGAGCGCGTACCCGGCCCGGAGGAGGTGCTGGCGGAAATCAACCGTGCTGTTCCGGCCTATGGGGGCATCACGCCCCAGCGGCTCGCGGGCGCGCCGGAGGGGATTTTCTGGCCCTGCCCCGATCCTGTTCATCCGGGGACGCCGATCCTGCACCGGGAACGGTTCAATACGCCCAGCGGTCGGGGATGGTTCTTCCCGGTCGTTCACCGGCCCCCGCCCGAGGGGCCCGACACCCGTTTTTCCCTCTGGATGACGACCGGGCGGGTGGGCGTCCACTACAATTCGGGTTCTCTGAGCCGTCGGCTGCCGGAACTGGCCGCCTATGCCCCCGGCGTCTGGGTGACCGTGCATCCGCAGGACGCGGAACGGCTGGGACTCAGAGAGGGGGAGACGGTACGGGTGCGCTCCCCGAGGGGGGAGGTGGAGGCCCGGGTACAGGTCAGCGACCAGGTGCTGCCGGGGCTGGTCTTCCTGCCCTTCCATTTCCCCGGGGTGAATGCTTTGACCCTGAAGGAACTGGACCGGGAGGCCCGCATTCCGTCCTACAAGGTGGCCGCCTGTACCCTGGAGCGGGTGGCTCCACCCGCAGAGGAGGGATGAGCGATGGGCTGGGAAATCCTGCTCCGTCCGGAACGGTGCATTCTCTGTTATGCCTGCGAGGTGGCCTGCGCGCGCGAGCACGGCGGTCAGGGGAACATCTGGGTGGTCTCCGCAGACGGGGGCGGGGTCCCGGTCCTCTGCCGCCACTGCGAGAGCGCTCCCTGCATCGCGGTCTGCCATACCGGGGCACTGGTGCGGGAGGGGAACGGGGTACGACTCCTGCCGGAGCGGTGCACGGGCTGCGAACTCTGCCTCTGGGCCTGCCCCTTCGGGGCAGTGGGGCTGGACCTGGAGGGGAAGCGGGCCTACAAATGTGACCGTTGCGCGCATCGGGAGGAGCCGGCCTGCACGCTGACCTGCCCCAGCGGGGCGCTGACCTACCGTTGCGTGGCCGATTTCGCTGCCTGGCGGCGGGGGGTAGCAGGTCGGGAGTGGGTTGCCGGCCTGGAGAGGAGGGGGCGATGAGAGGACTGATCGTCAACCCGGACCTGTGCTTCGGATGCCGGGCCTGCTCGTCGGTCTGCCCGGCCCGCCTGATCGCCCTGCGGGATGAGGACGGTCGGCGCTTCCTGCGTTTTCCCGGCTTCTGCCAGGAAGATTGCTCCCGCTGCCAGGAGGTCTGCCCGCCCGGCGCGATGACACTGGAGGAAGTGGCCGGGGCGCCGGAGGTAGTGGAACTGACCTTCTCCCTGCGGCGCTGCGCGGCCTGCGGGCAACCCTTCGCGCCGGAGAAGGCACTGGCGGCTCTGCTCCCCCGGGTTCAGGAAGCGCTGGGGGGCGGGGACACTTCCTGGTGGGACCTCTGTCCCTCCTGCCGACGCGGGGTTCTGGCCGGCAACGTCGCACAGGCTGCCGGCCCGCTGGCCGCGGGCTGATTGCGGCCTGGCCAATTCAAAGTACAATTGGGGTTTGACGTAGCGGCCGAAGGCCGCGACGTCAAACCCCGCCTTTTTCCCATCACATCCTGCCTGTTGAGATTTTCTGGAGGAGATTTGAACGACCGGCTGAATGAGTTCCAGAGACGCCTGACCGAAGCCGGGGTGGATGCCGCCGTGCTGGTCCATCCCCGGGACATCCTCTACTACGCCGGGACGGCCCGCCCGGCGACGCTGGTGGTGGGCCCGGAGGAGGCCATCCTTCTGGTCCGCCGGGGGCTGGAACTGGCCCGTCGGGAGGCAACCATCGCGCAGGTGGAATCGGGGGGCGGGTGGGACCAGGTGGCGGCGGCGCTGGCCGCCCAGGGGCTGAACGGTGGAACGCTGGGCGCCGACATGGACGTCATGTCGGCCCAACTCTACCGGCGGATGCGGGAGGCGCTGCCCGCGTGGGAGGTGGAGGACATCAGCCCGCTGGTCCTGGCCCAGCGTATGGTCAAGGACGCCGACGAGATTCGGGCAACGGAACGGGCCGCTGCCGTCGCCGATGCCGGACAGGCATCCCTGCCCCCCGTCCTCCGCCCGGGCCTTTCCGAACTGGAACTGGCGGCGGAGGTGGAGGCCGCCCTGCGGCGGGCCGGGCACGAGGGCTACCAGCCCCTCCGCTACCCCGGTGCGCGCGGCGGCGGTGTCCTGCTGATGAGTGGGGAAAACCTGACCGTGCGCGGCGGCCACGGCCTGGTGGTCACCGGCGCCGGCCTGAGCCCGGGCACCCCTTATGGCCCCTCCCGTCGGGTGGTCCGCCCCGGCGACCTGGTCGTGCTGGATATTGGCTCCACGTACGACGGGTACACCGCCGACGAATCCCGGACCTACGTCGTGGGGCGGGCAACGGCGGCCCAGGAAGCCCTTTTTGAAGCCGCGCTGGCGGTGGAGGAGGCCGTCCTCTCGGCCCTCCGCCCCGGCGTCTCCGTCCCTGAAGTCTACGCGGTGGCGGAGGCGGCCCTGGCCCGGGGCGCGCCCCCGCACTTCTCCCCCGGGTCGCTGACGCTCCCCGGGTTCGTCGGCCACGGTCTGGGGCTGGAAATAGATGAGCCCCCCGTCCTCTGGACGCGCGAAGCGACCCCCCTGGCCGTGGGAATGGTCCTGGCGCTGGAGGTGGAGGTCAGCGCCCCCGCCGACGGCATGATGGCCAAGGTGGAGGATACGGTGGTGATAGAGGCCAGCGGCCCCCGTCTCCTGACCCACGCCCCGCGCCGGTTGCTGGCTTGCCCTATCGCTGAACCGTAGTAGAATACAGATGCCAGGCACTTCTGAGGTGCCTGGCACTCCATAGGGAGGAGGGGGAGAATGCCCGAAAAGATTCTCGTCTGTGTCGCCTGGCCCTACGCCAACGGAGACCTGCACGTCGGCCATCTGGCCGGGGCCTACCTGCCCGCCGACATCTTCGCCCGCTACCACCGCCTGGCCGGCAACGACGTCCTCATGGTCTCCGGCTCCGACTCCCACGGCACCCCCATCACCGTCCGGGCCGAGAAGGAGGGCGTCACCCCCCGGGAACTGTTTGAGCGCTACCACGCCCGTTTCCTGGACACCCAGCAGCGCATCGGCATCAGTTACGACCTCTTCACCCACACCGACACGGAGAACCACTATCGGGTGGCCCAGGACATCTTCCTTCGTCTGCTGGAGCGGGGATACCTCTACCGTCAGACCCAGGTCCAACTCTACTCGGAGACCAGTGGCGTTTTCCTGCCCGACCGGTACGTGGAAGGGACCTGCCCCCACTGCGGCTACCCGGAGGCGCGGGGCGACCAGTGCGACAACTGCGGGCGGTTGCTGGATCCCCTGGACCTCATCAACCCCCGCAGCAAGATGGACGGGAGCGTCCCCGTCCCCCGGGAGACGGAACACTTCTTCCTGGACCTCCCGGCCCTGCAGGACCGCATCGCGGCCTACCTGAACGAGGACAAGGAGCACTGGCGGCCCAACGTCCTGACCTTCTCCCGCAACTACGTCGCCGCCGGACTTCAGGGCCGCCCCATCACCCGCGACATTGAATGGGGCATTCCCGTCCCCCTGCCTGGCTACGAAGGCAAGCGGCTCTACGTCTGGTTTGAGGCGGTCATCGGCTACCTCTCCGCCAGCATTGAGTGGGCCCGCAACCAGGGCCGCCCCGACGCCTGGAAAGAATGGTGGTACGACCCCGCCGCCCGCACGTTCTACTTCATCGGCAAGGACAACATCCCCTTCCACACCATCATCTGGCCCGCCCAGTTGATCGGCATAGAACGGCTGTACGAGGACGACCCGGCCCGTCGCCTGAATCTCCCCTACGACGTCCCGGCCAACGAATTCATGAACCTGGGAACGGGGAAGTTCTCCAAGAGTCGGGGCGTTGTCATTGAACTCCCCGCCTATCTGGACCACTTCGCGCCTGATCCCCTGCGCTATTACGTCGCCTCGGTGATGCCCGAAACGCGGGATACGGATTTCCTCTGGGAGGACTTCGTCCGTCGCAACAACGATGAACTCCTGGCGACGTGGGGCAACCTCTGCCATCGGGTGTTGACCTTCGCCTACCGGCACTTTGAGGGACGGGTGCCGGTACCCGGGCTGATGGACCGGACCGACGTGGGGTTGCTGGCCCGGATAGATGTCGCCTTCGGCCCCATCGGCCGGATGCTGGCCGGGTGCCAGTTCCGCGCCGCCCTGGGCGAGGTCATGGCCCTGGCCCGGGAGGTCAACAAATACCTGGAGGAAAAAAGCCCCTGGTTCCAGATTAAGGAAGACCGGACGGCCGCCGGGACGACCATCTACGTTGCCCTGCGGGCCATTGATTCCTTGAAAGTTCTCTTTGCTCCCTTCATCCCCTTCTCCTCCGAAGCGCTCCACCAGTACCTGGGCTACGAAGGGACCCTCTTCGGCCGGCAGTACGTCGCCACCTTCCGGGAGACCGAACGCGTCCACGACGCGCTGTGTTACGACCCGACCGGCGCCACGGGACGGTGGGCCCCCAGCGAACTCCCTGCCGGTCAGCCCCTGTGTCCCCCGCAACCCCTCTTCCGGAAACTGGAACTGGAAGAGGTGGAGGCGGTGTTTGAGTCATAGGGGAGAGGATACAAGAATACAAGGATACAAGGATGCAAGGAACCCTTGTATCCCTGTATCCTTGTATCCTTACACAAAGAAAGGAGCGAGATGATGCGGAATCGGATTCTTCTGGGTGGAGCGCTGCTGGCGCTGGCCCTCCTGGCCTGTTCCCTGCCCGGTCTGAGGACGCCGCCGCCCATCAGCGAACCCGAGAGTGGAGGTGGGAAGGCCGAAGTCCTCTTCCAGGACGACTTCAGCAATCCCAAATCCGGCTGGGAGGTAGGAGAGTACGACGCCGGCAAAGTGGGCTACGGCAACGGCTACTATTACGTCGTCTCCTACGGGGATGCCAATACGATGTGGGGTGTCGCCAATCGGTCCTTCTCCGACATGGTGATAGAGGTGGATGCCACCCAGGTCTCCGCCCCGGCCAACAACAACACCGACTACGGGGTCATCTGCCGGACGGCGGACCCGGAAAGCGGGGTGGGCTACTACCTGCTCATCTCCGGCGACGGCTACTACGCCATCGCAAAGGGGACCGACGAGGGGTATGAGTGGCTGGTGGACTTCACCGAGTCCAGCGCCATCCGGCAGGGGAACGCGACCAACCACATTCGGGCGGTTTGCAACGGCTCCAAACTGAGTTTGACGGTCAACGGTGTCCTGCTGGCAGAGGCGGAGGACTCGGAGTTCACCAGCGGCGACATTGCCCTTACCGCCACGTCCTACGAGAGCAGTCCCGCCGAGGTTCGCTTTGACAACCTGGTGGTCACGGCGCCGTAGTGGGCCGCCAGTTCAGATAACGCCCGAAAGGGGGGATGCCTGGGGAGAGAACAAAAACACTTCGTCCATCTCTGCGATGACGGAACTACCTGCATAAGAGTCATTGCGAGCCGCCCGCAGGGCGGCGAAGCAATCCCCGGAGTGTCAGGGAGATTGCTTCGGGCGCTACGCGCCCTCGCAATGACTATGGACGGGTGGTTACGCGATGACCCTCAATCTACACTCTCAATCCCAAAGGAGGTATCTCATGTCCAGACGAATTCTTCTGACCCTTGCGATGCTGGCCATCGTCGCGGTGCTCGCCGGGACTGCCGGCTGCAAGAAGGCCCCTGCTCTGGGGACCGAGGAGAACCCCATCATCATGTCCTTTGTTCCCTCCGGAGATACGCAGGAGATTATCGCGGGCGGTGAACAACTGGCCCAGATGATCTCCGAGCGGACCGGCCTGGTGGTCAAGGCCAATGTGGGCACGGATTTCGCCGCCGTGCGGGAGGCCATGGGGGCCGGGAAGGCCCACATCGGCTGGCTCAACACCTTCAACTACGTCCTGGCCCACGAGAAGTACGGCGTGGAAGTCGCCCTGGTGACCGTCCGTTTCGGCACCACTTCCTACAAGGGGCAGATCATTGTCCGGGCCGACAGCGGCATCCAGTCCCTGCAGGACCTGAAGGGGAAGGTGATGTGCTGGGTGGACCCGAACTCCACCTCCGGGTATATCATCCCCCGCATCATGCTGAAGGCCAACGGGATTGACCCCGACGCCGACTTCGCCAAGACCGTGGAGGCCGGGTCCCACAACAACGTCGTGATCGCCGTCTACAACGGGGACTGCGATGCCGGCGCCACCTACTCCGACGCCCGCAGTTCGGTGGAGAAGGACTTCCCGGACGTGAAGGAGAAGGTGGTCGTCCTGGCGACGACGTCGGACATCCCCAACGACACCGTCTCCTTCATCAAGGACTTCCCGGCCGACATGCGGCAGAAGATCGTCCAGGCCCTGCTGGACATCGCCCAGACGGAGGAGGGGAAGGCCGCGCTGAAGACCGTCTACAGCATTGAGGGACTCCAGCCCGCGGAGGACTCCTTCTACGATGCCTTCCGCGCCGACCTGAGCAAGGCCGGGATCAACATTGAGGACCTGGCGAAGTAGTTTGCCGGTCCGGGCATCCTCCCGTGGGCCAGCCCCGCGGGGGGATGCCTCTTTCAGGGGGGGGCGATGCTGGAAGTCCGAAACCTGACCAAAGTTTTTCCCAACGGGACGGTGGCGCTGCGGGACGTCAGTTTCACCGTCGCCGACGGGGAGTTCCTGGCCGTTATCGGCCTCTCCGGTTCGGGAAAATCCACTCTCCTGCGGTGCATCAACCGCCTGATTGAGCCCACTTCCGGGCAGGTCATCTGGAACGGGGTGGACATCACGGCGGCCAGTCCCCGCGAACTGCGCCGCATCCGCCGCCAGATTGGGATGATCTTCCAGCAGTTCAACCTGGTGCGGCGGTCCTCCGTCCTGACCAACGTCCTCTCCGGGCGGCTGGGATACGCCGACCCCTGGCTGAGCCTCCTCCACTACTTCCCGCCGGAAGACCATCGGCGGGCCGTCGCCGCGCTGGAACGGGTGGGCATCGCCGATAAAATCCACAGTCGGGCCGACCAACTCTCCGGCGGTCAGCAGCAGCGGGTGGGCATCGCCCGCGCGCTGATGCAGGAACCCCAACTCATCCTGGCCGATGAGCCCGTCGCCAGCCTGGACCCGGTTCTGGCCCATTCCATCCTCCAGTACCTGGAGCAGTTAAACCGGGAGGAGGGAATCACGGTCATCTGCAGTCTCCACTTCCTGGACCTGGTCCACCGGTACGCCTCTCGGGTCATCGGCCTGAAAGACGGCATGCTGGTCTTTGAGGGACTCCCGAAGGAACTGACCCGCCAGCGCTTCAAGGAAGTGTACGGTGAAGAGGCGGAAATGGTCACCGTCGGCGGGAATTTGTAATATTTCGCTGCCTCCAGCGGCTTGCCATGACCCCCTGATGAATTCTGCACTACCCGGTGCGTATGGCTCGCTCCCTCTCTGAAAAACGACAACCTTCGCTGTGGGCCGCGCTGCTTTCCCTGGCCCTCCCCGGTCTGGGACAGATCGTCCAGGGCCAGCGGAGCCGCGGAGTGGGGCTTCTGGCGACCGTCCTGGCCCTGATCGGGCTGATCCTCTGGCAGAAGGCACCGCTGCTCCTGGTGCCGCTGGGGGCTCTCTGGCTGTGGGGAGTGTGGGACGCCGTCCGGTCGGCCCGGAGCCGCCCCTCCGGCACCGTCGCGCCGTTCCTGCTGGCCGCCTTCATCGTCTACGCGCTGACCGTCCGGGCGACGGAGATCAACCCGCGCCGCCTGGTCAGCGGCTGGCCCGCCATCCGCCCCATCGTCCGCGCACTGTTGCGTCCCGAACTCTTGGAGTACCCGAAAGAGAGCCACATCGGCTACCTGCCCTTCCAGGTCCCCTGTGTGGAGCCATTGCCCCCGCCCCAGGGGCAGACCAGCGTCGAGCCCCGCCTGCGCACCGATGTCCCCTGCGCCGCGCTGGGAGAGACCATCACTCTGGAAGGGGAAGGCTTCCTCCCCGGCCTGGACGTGGAAATCTGGTGGCAAAACCCCATCGGCGACTACCAGCGGGTGCTGAGGGACGGTGTTCCCCTGGTCGTCCCCGCCAACGAAGAGGGCCGCTTCCAGGTCGCCATCCAGGTCCCCGTCACCTCGGTCCCGCTGGACCGGCGGCCCGGCCCCGGCGAGACCCAGACTCACCGCATTGAGGCCCGCCAGTACCGGACCTACGGCTCCCTCCAGCCCACGGAGACCCTCCGATTGGTCCTGGAGAAAATCGGCGAGACCATCGCCCTGGCCTTCATCGCCACCGTCCTGGCCACCGTCTTCGCCCTCCCGGTCAGTTTCCTGGCTGCCCGCAACCTGATGGGAGGCCACCCCGTCGGCCTGGCCGTCTACTACGTTGTGCGGACCATCCTGAACATCGTCCGCTCCATAGAGACGCTGATGTGGGCCATTATTTTCGCCGTCTGGGTGGGGCTGGGCCCCTTTGACGGGACGCTGGCGCTCCTGCTCCACTCCATCGCCGCGCTGGGGAAACTCTACTCCGAGGCCATAGAGGGGATTGACCCCGGTCCTATAGAGGCGGTGCGGGCCACCGGCGCCAACTGGGCCCAGACGGTCGTCTACGCCGTGCTTCCCCAGTTTATGCCCTCTTTCCTGGCCTTCACCCTCTACCGCTGGGACATCAACCTGCGCATGTCCACGGTCATCGGGCTGGTGAGCAATGCCGGGCTGGGCTTCCTGATCATCCAGTGGATTCGGCTGAGCCGCTACAACTCTATGGCGACGGCCATCATTGCCATTGTCCTGGTGGTGGCCCTGCTGGACTACGCCAGCGCGGCGCTGCGGGAGCGGATTATCGCGGGCGGGACGGGCGGGCCGCGTCGGGGATGGGTTCGGCGGTACGGGGTGCCTGTTGGGGCCGTCGCGGCTTTCCTGGTCCTCTTTGTCTGGTCGTGGCGCGTGGCCGAGATTAACATCCCGGCGCTGATAGAGGGAACCCCGGCCGGCCTGCGCATCAGCCGGGCCTTCCTGTTCCCCGACCTCGTGACCCGTCCGACGGAGGAGGTGCGCCTTGCAGCCCCGCTGGTAGTGCCCTGCGGGGCCGCGCCCCAACCCGCGACGCCGCCTTCCCCGGAGGGTCCGCGAGTCACCCTATCCATTCCATGCGGCGCTCCGGGGGACCCGCTGGTCATCTCCGGCGAGGGGTTGCCCCCCAACGCCGACGTCTCCGTCCGCTGGCGACTGCCCGACGGGGGCTTCCTGCGGGTCAAGGAGAACTGTTGTCGGACCGACGCGGCCGGTGCCCTCCGTCTGGAGACGCGCGTCCACCCGCTGATGGAAGTGCGGGAAGGGACGGTGGGGGAGGTGGAGATTTCGTGGAAGCGGGCTGTGGGCGGGTACCGGCCCAGCGAGGCGCTGGTCACCACGGTGAACTTATCCCTGGTCACCCTGCTGATGGCGCTGATGGCGACGACGCTGGGGTCGGTGGTCGCCATCCCGCTCAGTTTCCTGGGGGCCAGCAACGTGATGGGGCGCGGGCCAGTGGGACGGGCCGTCTATTTTGCCGCGCGCACCGTCTTCAACCTCTGGCGGTCGGTGGAGCCGATGATCCTGGCGGTCATCTGTGCCAGTTGGGTGGGGCTGGGCCCCTTCGCCGGGGTACTGGCGCTGGCGCTGAACAACATTCCCAATCTGGCGAAACTCTTCTCCGAGGCGATTGAGGAGATTGATCCGGGGCCCGTGGAGGCGGTCACCGCGACCGGCGCCAATCTCCTGCAGGTGCTGGTCTACGCCGTCCTCCCGCAACTGGTGCCCCGCTTTCTGGCCTACATTCTCTATCAGTGGGACATCAACATCCGCATGTCCACCGTCATCGGTTTCGTCGGCGGGGGCGGCATCGGACAGCAGTTCCGGGTCTGGGTGGGATTGAACCAGTATGCGGCCGCGGGGACGGCGACCTGGGCGATTGTGGCGATGGTCTGGGGGATGGACTACGTCAGCGCGAAGGCGCGGGCGCGGCTGATATAGGAACCGGTAGCGCCGACGGAAGTCATCCTCTCTGGGCTTCCAGCCTCCGGTCGGCCTTCACCGACCGGGAGTGTGAAAACTTTCTAGCCACCTGACAGTTTCTGACCGGCAACGTCATTGCGAGGGCGCAGAGCGCCCGAAGCAATCTCCAAAATGGCTCGCGGAGATTGCTTCGCCCCCCTTCGGGGGCTCGCAATGACACGCCGGGAAGGACTTCTGCGGGTGTTCAAGCAAAGTGTCGGGTGGCCAGAAAACTTTGAAAAGTACTGGTGAGGCAAGTCGTCGCTTGCCAAAATCGCCGAACCCGGTATAATTAGGGATGATTCGGGGCGTAGCGCAGTCCGGTTAGCGCGCAGCGTTCGGGACGCTGAGGTCCGGGGTCCAAATCCCCGCGCCCCGACCAGAAGACCCGAAGCAGACGTGCCGGGCACTTCGGAGTGCCCGGCACGTCTGCTTTTGGGGGCGCGGCGGCGAAGCCGCCGCACCCCCTTCGCGCCCGCTCATCCGAACCGTCGTGGTTTTTGCCCGCTATCCGCCCCGTAGTTCCTTTAGTTTCGCTTCCCATTTAGCGTAGAGTTTCTGGTACGTCGCTTCGGAGATGGCCCCGCTGGCCAACTGGGCGTCCAGGTTATCCAGCAATGCCTGAACCTCCTCGGCCGTCTGCGGGGTCTTAGGGGCCGCCGGTGCTGCCGCTGCTGGCTCGGCGGGCTGCGCGGGCTTCTGCATCGCCTGGCCCATCATCTGGGCCATGGTGATGCCCATCGCCGCACCCGCGCCCAGACCGACACCGGCACCGGCCAGGCCACCGGCGCCCTCCTGCCGGGCGGCGTCTCCCATTGCCAGCGCGGCCTTGTATTTCAGATAAGCGTCCATATCCCCGATGGCGCCCATCGCCGCCGCCTGATCAATCGCTTTGGCCGTCTCCTCCGTCGGGCTGATGGATTCAATATAGATGGACTTGAGGAGCAGACCCCGCGCGGCGAAGTCCGGCTCCGCTTTGGCCGTCACGCCCGCGGCCAGTTCCTCTATCATCGCCGGGATGTCCAGGATGGAGCGGCCCAACTCGCCCAGCAGGTCGGTCAGTTTGGTGATGATGATGCTGCGCAGAAACCGCTCAATGTCCGCAGTCCGGTAGAGCCGCTGGGCGCCGACGATCTGGTTGACGAAGAGTTGCGGCTCGGCGACCTGCATGGCGAACGTCCCGAACGCCCGCAGGCGGGCCATCCGCAGGACGGCATCCCGGATGGTGATGGGCTCCGGCGTCCCCCACTTCAGGTCCAGAAACTCCCGCGTGGAGACGAAGTAGACCTCGGCCTTGAAGGGGGTCTCGCCGGAGAAGGCCTTGCCGATCAGGTTCACCAGCAGGGGGATGTTCGCCGTGGTGATGGTGTGCCGCCCCGGCCCGAAGACGTCCAGCGCCTTCCCGTCCCGGAAGAAGACGGCGGCCTGGCTTTCCCGGACGATGACCTGAGAGCCGATCCGAAAGTCCCCGGAACCCTGCTCCGGAAAACGCCGGACGATGTCACCGGCCATCTCATCCGGTAGTTCAATAATGTCAAAAACCCGTGCCATTGTGCCTCCTTTTCACATATCGGTCATCGCTCATTGCGAATCGCAAATCGCTTTATTCGGCGGTCTGGGAGAAGCCCAGGATGACCTCTTCCCGCATGCTGAAGGTGTCGTTGGCCTCTGCGCAGATGCTCTGGACGGCGCGCAGCGCGTCGGCCAGCCCCTCACCGCCGGGAATGGCGGTCTCCAGGGTATCCAGCGCGGCCGAGAGCCGGTCCCCGTACTCCAGCAGTTGATGGTCAAAGTCGTAGAGGCGGTCCAGTTCCTCCTCCCGGACGCGGGTCGCATCAAAGAGGCCGCTGTAGCCGTAGGTGGCCCGCCGGACCCGGTCAATGAAGGTCTGGAGTTGGGTGACCGCCACGCCCAGATCATCCAGGTACTCCATGCGACCGGCGCTGATGAGTTTTCGCTGAAGGCTCTGCATCCGGCGGTGCAGGGCGCTCATCCGGGTGACCACTGCCTGGCGCAGGAGTTTGTCGGACTCCCGGCGCATTTCCTTTTCCTTGTAGCCTTTGTAGCCTGGGATCTGGCCCAGCAACTTCTCCAACCCGGTGCGGGCCTCGCTCACGCGCTGATACAAGTCGGTCATGGCTATTCCTCCTTATTTGGGTTACAGGTCGCAAGTCGCAGGGAGCAGGTCGCAGGGAGCATCTGCTCCGTGCGAAATGCGGTGGGCTCTCTATTTACCCCGTTCAATCGGCAAAAGGCGCACACGCAGTGCGGCATCTTCCAGCACCACGATAGCGCCCCTCAGAAGCGGCCCCTCCATCTCCGTCCAGAGTCTCATCATCTGGAAAAACAGATTTTCTGGGTGAGTATTCCGCAGCCGAAAAATGACCACCGAGGGACCCGCTTCTCCGGAGAGAGCCAGCAGGTGGCCATAGTCCAGGTCATGCGTGATAATGACTTCCTGGTGCGCCCTGGCTTCCCGCAGAATGGCTTCATCTACGGCCTGGCCCATCCCGATGTCTCCGACGTGGCGGCAGTCGTGACCCCGATCTGTTAGCAACCGGGCAAGGCTACGGGGCACGTTCATATCAAGTAGAAACTTCATCCGGCCATCACCTCTGCCAGGGGAATGACCCTTTCTTCCATCATCCAGGCCGCATATCCGAGGGCCTGATAGATGTCCTCCGGCTCCAGTTCAGGCCACTCCCGCAGAATATCCTCTACGCTCATCCCCGAACTCAGGTAACTGAGAATAGAGGCCACGGGAATCCTCAGCCCACGAATGCACGGTTTGCCGAAGCATTTGTCCGGGTTCAAGGTAATCCGGTCAAATCGGTAGTGCCGAATCTCCATCCTCCCTCCTTACAAGAATATCTCCGTCCCACAGTACGGGCACCGTACTACCCCCTTGCCCGCCAGTTCCAGTTCGCCGCCGCAATGGGGGCACTTGTTGGTGCGCATCTGCGCGGCGTCCACCGAGATGAGGTCGCCCTGGTCCCAGTTGATGTAGCCGGTAAAGAGCCCCTTGTTGACCAGGTCGTAGACCCACTCCCGGACGGTATCCCGGTTGACCCGCAGTTCCAGGGCGGCTTCGGCGATGTTGACGCGGCCCTGAGCCCGCACCATGCCCAGCAGTTTCTTCTGTTGCTCCACGATAGCCAGTTCCCGCGCCTCCTGCTGGGCCCGGAAAAGGATGAATGCCCCCACCGCGACCATCGGGGCTCCCAGCAGAGCCCCGAGGACGGCGCCCAGCACGCGCCCGCCGGTGGTCTGGGCAGATGTCAGCGAGACCGCCGCCACCAGCAGGCAGAGGACAGCCCCACCGATGATAAGAATGAGTCCCAGAGTACGGCCAGTGTTCATGAACTTCTCCTTTTCGCAAGATTGGCATCCGGGGCAGTTTCAGGTTATCCGAACCCGCCGCCACCGCCGCCTCCGCCACCGCCGCCACCGCCTCCGCCTCCTCCGCCGCCGAAGCCGCCGCTCCAGCCCCCACCCCGGGAGGAGGACGGCGCGCTGACGAAGACACTGCCCGCCGTATCCAACATGGAGCCCAGCCCGCGGGAGAAGGCATCCAGTGAGGCCCCCAGCCCCCGGCTCATGCCGTCCAGTGAGGGGACCCCGCCCGGTGTGCCCGGGGACGGTGCGGCCAGTCCCGGCACGCGTCCACCCGCCGCATAGGGACGGCCCCCATAGTAGGCCGGAGACGGAATGTACCAGACGGGCATCGGCGTCCCCTCCACCCGGGCGAAGCGGTTGACCCAGGTGCGGTCCACCCCGAAGGCAATGGCATACGGCAGGTATTTCTCAAACTGGTCGGTGGCCTCCCGAACGTCAGTGTACTTCTCCATTTCCTGCAGATAGCGCTTGAACGCGCGCCAGCGGGCGGCTTCCTCGGCCCCCTGATGGGTCTTCGCTGGCATATGTCGGCCGGCGACGATCAGCGCCAGGGCCGTTACGCCCAGGCCCAGAAAGGGACAGACGGCGGCACCGCTGATCTGCATCAGCGGACCGATGAGACAGAAGCCCAGGAAGACCAGCAGGGCCAAAGCTGTCACCCCTATACCGGTGTAGGTGGAGCGGGTTTTCTCTGGAGAGGTGCGGAAATACCCTCGCCGGACCAGTTGCTGGTAAATTCCTTTTTGGATTTCGGGGAGCGCCCGATAGAACTGGTTTTTCAGGCTGGAGAGACGGCGCTCCCCCTTGTGCCCGACGAGTTTTTCCAGCAGGACCTGTTCGTAGGGTAGGAGGTCGTCGGCGGGCTTTTCGGTGCGGCGGAAGATGAAATCGGACGAGGTGCTGATGAGACCGCGCGAGGTGACCTCCTCAATTTCCAGATACCCCCGTCGGGCCAGGTCCACCACCGTCGCCAGGACGTCCTGCAGGTCGGCCTTTTCGTCTACCAGCGCGCCGGCCACCCCCGGCGGCGCATCCGACGGCGGCTCCGTCAGGTAGTCCGTGGGCAGTTTCACCATCGGGTCCCGCCCCCGCAGGTACCAGAGCAGGAGCACCAGCAGCGGGCCACCGATGCCGAAGAGCCCGCCCAGCACTCCCAGCCCCAGGTTGATCATCGGTTTTGCATCCTCTGCGACCTGCCAGGACGCCGGACTGCCCTGGACAATCCCGTGGGGGAATTGCACCCGCACTTCCATCTCCTGCCCCGGGTCCAGGACTTCCTGGGCGGTGAAGACCACGGTGTTCGTGCCGATACCGGAAACGGTCGCCTCGGCAAAGTACGCCGCCGCCTTCTCCGCCACCGCCCCCTCCGGCAGATGGACGGTCACGGTGGACGCCATCACCGGGAACGAACGGTCCGGGAAAACCGCCTTCCACCACAGTTGATCGCCGCCGTCATAGTAGCGGAGGCCGCCGCGGACCAGGTAGCGGAGCACGTAAGTATGCCGGGAATCGCTCCGGGGTTCGGGCATCGTCCACCGAATCTGATACTCATCGCTCGCTTCTTCCACCGACACCTGACAGGGCTGGCCGTCCTCCCAGACCTGGACGTCGCTGATGGCGGTGAGACGGTTCGCCGGAACGGCCCGGTAGCCAAAGGTGAAGGTCCCGGAGGTGAAGCGGATGACCTGGGTTTCCTGAACCAGGAAAGACCCGTCAGTGAGAACGGTGATCTCCACGTCCAGCCGCTCCCAGACGAAGGTCTTGCTCTGGGCAGAGGCGGGGGCAGGATACAGGAGGAGGGAAGCGAGAAGCAGAACGGCAGGAATCAGGAAGGCAAGATGCAGAATGCGGTCGGGCACAACTTTTTTCATATGGCCCCTTTCATAACGAATAGCATACGGCCCATTGTACATATACGTTGTAGAGGGTCGCAGGGTCGCGCTTAGCGAATGTTTTTATCCAGACCTTGCGGGCAGGACGTCACCAGGCGGGCCGCCGCAGTGTCCAGAACAGCCAGTTGCCGCCGGCGACGCAGGTCGCCACCTCCCACCCGTCATCGCCCAGACGGTTCAACATGGCCACGACTTCAGGGTAACTTCCCCGCTCCGTCCATTCCTGCCCATCGGGCAGGTGACAGCGCAGGGAGCCCTGGTCCCAGATCCATTCCAGAGTGGCGTACTCCCATCGGCTACTCATCCCGATCCACCTCCAGATTCTCCAGCCAATCTTCATCCAGGTCCGTCAGCGGGACGAGGAAGTGGAATCCATCCGGCCCTAACTTCCGGAGCAGGTGGTTCATGATGGCCTGAACGTTATCGTAGGGGCTGGCGATGTACAGCGGTTTCCCCTCCGGACCTCCCAGGGGAATCGGGACGTCGCAGGCATCCGGGTTGGCATCCCCCAGGATCGGCATGGCCTCTTCGGCGTCGGGGTGCACCCGGAAGCCCAGGCGGGCCGCATACTCCGCGGCCTCCCGGATGATTTTGGCCGCCAGGTTCAGGTCGGCCTTCATCTCCGCTGCCTCCCGGTGATCTGGCGGCGGAACTTCTGTTCATACTCTCGCTGCGAAGAGAAGACTGCCGGGAATCCGTCCTTGACCCCCAGACACGCCAGGTCTACCAGGAAAACGCCCGCCGCAACCTGACCCTGGGGGGAGCGGCGGGCGACCACGATCTGGAGAATGTTTTTCGTGTCCTGCCACCTCTCAGGGATCAGACATTCCAGGAGCGGCCACTGGCCCGCCTCCCGGAACGTACGGCGAACTTCGGCTCGCGACGCCCGGGCCAGCGGTTGAGCAGCAACCTCCGCCCGCGACGCCCGAACCGGCAGTTGGGCGGTAACTTCCGCCCGCGCTCTCCGCCGTTCTGCCTTTCGTTCCAGTTCCTTCCGTTGTCGCTTGATTTCACCTTTCCGGGCCATTTTCACTTTCTCCCAGCACTTCCATCACCGTGTACAGCGGTCGGTTGCGGACCTCGTCGTAGATACGGGCCAGGTACTCACCGATGATACCCAGGAACAGGAGTTGCGCTCCGCCCAGGATGAGGGCCGTTGTCAACATCAGCCCCTGCCCGGCCAGAGGGGCCTGACCGGCCAGCCGCAGCCCCAGGAGAACCAGCCCCAGCACAACCCCCAGCACCAGCAGGACCGCCCCGAAGGTCCAGGCCAGCCGCAGGGGGACGTCGGAGAAGCCGGTGATGGCGTCCAGCGCCAGGCGGAACATCTTGCGGAAGGGGTACTTGGTCTGACCGGCGAAGCGGGCGTGGCGATGATACGGCACGCCGATCTGCCGGTATCCCACCCATGAGGTCATCCCCCGGATGAAGCGCCGGTGCTCCCGCAGGCGGCGCATGTCCTCTACCACCTTCCGGTCCAGCAACCGGAAGTCCCCGGCTTCCATCGGGATACGGATGTCGGTGAGGGCCGCGATCAGGCGGTAGAAGAGGCGCGCGGTGAACAGTTTAAACCAGGTCTCCCCTTCCCGCTCGGCGCGGACGCCGTAAACCACGTGATACCCCTCCCGCCAGCGGGCAATGAGGTCCGGGATGACCTCCGGCGGGTCCTGCAGGTCGGAGTCAATGGTGACGACGGCATCGCCGCGGGCGTAGTCCATTCCGGCGGTGATGGCAATTTGATGGCCGAAGTTGCGGGCGAACCGCACCACCCGCACGCGCGGGTCCTGCTCGTGCAGTTCCCGGGCAATCCGGAAACTGCCATCGCTGCTGCCGTCGTCCACCAGGACCAGTTCCCAGGGCTCCCCAAGCCCATCCATGACCGCCTGCACCCGGCGGTAAAACTCCGGCAGGGTTTCTTCCTCGTTGAAGACGGGGGCGACAACGGAAATTCGCGGATGCTCCATACTTCTACTCCCATGAGCAGAGGGATTTTGCGGCGGGCGGCGGAGCCGCCCGCCGCAAAATCCCAACTCTCATCCGATCAACTCCACCAGAATCGCCTTCTGGGCATGCATCCGGTTCTCCGCCTGGTCCCAGAGGGCGGAGTGGGGGCCGTCGGCGACGTCGTCGGTGATTTCCTGGCCGCGGTGGGCCGGCAGGCAGTGCATCACGATGACATCGGGTCTGGCCTTGGCGACGAGCGCGGCGTTGACCTGATACGGCGGGAAGACCTGCGCGCGCTGGGCCGCCTCCGCCTCCTGCCCCATAGAGGTCCAGACGTCGGTGTAGATAACGTCGGCCTCGCGGACGGCCTCCACCGGGTCGTGGGTGGCCAGGATGCGGCTGCCGCTCTCGGCGGCGAATTTCTGCCCCAGTTCCCAGACCCCGGCGGGGAGTTCGTAGCCGGGGGGTGTGGCGATGGCGAAGTCCATGCCCAGTTTGGTCGCCCCGAAGAGCAGGGAAGTCGCCACGTTGTTGCCATCGCCGACGAAGGCCAGTTTCCTCCCCCGCAGGTCGCGCCCTTTGTACTCTATGATGGTCAGGAAGTCCGCCAGCCCCTGGCAGGGATGGCTGTAATCGGAAAGGCCGTTGATGACCGGGACGCGGGAGTATTCCGCCAGGGTGACCACGTCGGAGTGGGCGAAGACGCGGGCCATGATGGCGTCCACGTAGCGGGAGAGGACGCGAGCCACATCAGGGATGCTCTCCCGGACGCCCAACTGGATTTCGTTGGGGGAGAGGTACAGGGCATGCCCGCCCAGGTGCAGCATCGCCATATCAAACGAGACACGGGTCCGCAGGGATGGCTTCTGGAAAATCATCCCCAACGTCTTCCCCTTCAGCAGCGGGCGGTTGCCTCCCTGTTTCCACTCTTCTTTCAGTTCTATCGCCAGGTCTAAGAGGTGGTTGATTTCCTGGGGGGAAAGGTCTGCCAGAGAGAGGAAGTGTTTCACCGTGACCTCCTTTCGGAAGAATTCTCATACATATACAAGCCTGTGCGTATCGTGCACCGTTCTTCGTCCGGCGCAGACCGCACAGGGTATGTCCGTAAGAAGGGGGATGGGGGTTTGCGGGGGGGGGGGCCCCCCCCCCCAAAACCCCAAAAAAAACCCCCAATTG
>JBBIKR010000043.1:0-3457 GCA_037445395.1 Thermoflexales bacterium | reverse complement strand
TCATCTTTAATGGGGGGGTGTGGGTTTTGGGCGGCGGTTTCTCCCCCCCCCGCAAACCCCCTATATCCTCCCCGTATGGGCGCGACGCTCCTCGCAGGGGATTTGCCGCGCAGCCCAGTTCTTCGCCGTGATTACGTCACGCCCGTCCCGATTATACCACAACCGGAGGAATTACCCAAAGATGAGTTCCTCCAGCCGGACGATGTCCTCCGGCATAACGTCCGGGAAGAGCAGCCCGCCCTTTACCTCTGCCCCTTCGGGCTTGAACTCGTATCCGGCCAGGCTCAGGATGACATCGCGGGCTCCGGTGGCAGCCTGGAAGAAGCCCCAGACCGGGCTGCGGGACCAACTGGTGTCCACGACCTGGATTTTGCCCCCTTTCAGGTAGACCGCGTCGGCGAAGCCGCGCCGGCGGACGTCCGGGGCGATGATGATAATGCGCTTGTTGGTGAGGATAAAGCGCCACTGGTGGTAGAGCAGAATCTGGCGCACCGACCGGGCGAATCCGACAACGGAAACGAGAAAGATACCCCATACACCGAACTGGTATATCTGTGGGATGTTCAGGAAGGAGAGGGTAACCGCCGCCAGCAGGGAGAGCAGGGAGAGCAGGAGTGCGAAGGTGGACAGCCATCGGGAGAATTGAATCCGGTAAGGAGCCATACGGATTTCCAGTTGGACTGACTCGCCCTGCAGGAGGCGGGGGACCGGAAGGATGCCCTCCATAAAAGGGCGCAGCAGGCGGAAGCGGCTGAGCCAGGCCACCACTCGCTCTATGGTCGCCGGGGACGGGGCCAGGGGCGGCAGGCGCGCCGCGCGCGTCGCCCTTCCCCGGCGCAACCGGTCTGCCAGCCAGGTCCGTAGAGGGCTCACGGCGCCGGGATAATCAGTTGCTGCCCCACCTTGATATTGTTCGGGTCCGCCAGACCGTTCCGCTGCTGGATGGCCTGGACGGTGACCCCGAACCGTCTGGCGATGCTGTAGAGGGTGTCTCCGGAACGGACGATGTAGACCTGTTCGCCAGCGGACTGGGCCGGGACCACCAGGATGGCCCCCTGGGCCGGCGTGGGCTGAGGGGACACCGGAGTGGCCGGGGACACCGGTGGAACCGTCGGCGCGGGCGGGACAGGGGTTGCGGTCGGGACCGGTGGGGGCGGCGCCGGGGTGTAGATGACCACCGTGGGCGCCGGTACACCTCCCACCGCCTCGTTCAGGATTTCCCGGCTGACCTGCTGGATCACCCGGATGTCCTGGGACCGGCGGGCGTTCAGCAGCCGCTGGGCCACCCACTGGGGCAGGAACGCGTCCACGATCCACCCGATGATCCACAGGGCCAGGATGACCCCGATAAAGTAGGTGATCACCTGGACCGGACCCTTGGCCAGCATATCCTTCTTAAAGAACAGCCAGATGGCCCAGACCAGGCCCAGGATAAGGGGAAGTAGGGGTAACAGAGCAGCCAGATTCACCGTTCCCTCCTGCGTTGAAGGTATCCATTGGAGTGCCGGGTCCACCGTGGGGCAGACCGTCTGGAACAGAAAAGGGCGAGGGTCCACAAACCCCTGGCGAACCCGGTCATACATGACCACGTAGAACGGGCGGTTCTCCCCTCCCACCACTCCCAGGGGCTCTCCGGCCCGGACCTCCCTTCCCGAGGGTAGCACGGAGCGCATCCCCAGGACCCATACCGTCCATTCCGGGTTTTCTAACTGGAGGGCCAGGTCGCCCCACTGGTCGGCATAGCGGACCGCGCGGCCGGGCATGGGCGCAGGCAGCAGGACCTCCCGCTCCGTCTCCATCGCCGCGCCGGGCAGAGCGCCGCATGCCGCGTCGCCGACCCGGCGAACGGGCACGTCCAGCACCCACGCGGGCCGCAGGTCCGCCCGCCCCCCGGAATGGGCGGCCACAAAGCACCCGTCCTCTACCGGCACGATACATTGGGGCCCGGATGCCGGACGGGGGTTCAGGGAAAGCGGCGGGGCCGCCCATGCCCACACCCGGGCCCGAATCTCCTGCGCCAGCCGTGCGACCGGCGACAGAATGGAAGGCAGACCGAAGGTGGACCGCTGAGAGAGTTGGGCCTGAATGGCCAGGTGGACGGGCCATGCCCCCAGCGCCTGCAGCCGTACCACCTCTCCGGATGCCGCCCGGTGGGGCATATTCTGATGGGCCGCGTCGTACCCGTTCATCACATAGCCGGACTGGTTCGGATGCAAACGGGTATGGCGGCCCGCATTGTAAAAAAGATAACACTGCTTCAGCGTTTCAGGGTCGGTGGTGGTGTAATGGACTTCCGGGCAGTGCTCTTTGAAAATCGCGGCACCGAGGCGCAACTGGCGGGCGACCTCTATATCGCTGATGGGGCCGGGCGGAAAGCACGGGTATCGCCCCGACCGCACCGCCGAGTGGAGCCCCATGATGCCCTCGCAGTTATCCGGGTTGACGGCCCGGAGCCCTGCCTCTTTGTACCACAGCACCAGGGGCGTGACCGGAGGGACGTCCTCCAGCCGGGCAACGGCATCGGCGACCTGGGCCCAGCGGGCGACGGCTTCCTGCTGGGCAGGAGTCAGGTGATACCGGCCTTCCCAGACCTTCTGGCTCCCGACGACCGCTGCGGTGGGCAGGGCGAACAGGAGAAAGGTTTCCAGCACGCCCTGCAACAACACCCAGAGCAGATGGCGGACCTTCACCTGAAGCAGGGGCACCAGATACTGCCGTCCCCATTCCTGCAACCAGGGAGGAATCCAGGCCCACCAGGTTTTCATAGGTGATGATATTATAGCATTTTGTAGAGCAACGGCAAGCCCGGGATATGGGCTGGCGCAGCAAATCCTTTGCGGGGGGCACCGCGCCCATCAATTCTGGAAAGTAAAGATATGTGATGGGGCGGCGAAGCCGCCCCATCACATATCTTTTCTTCTCCCGCCCATAGCGGGTAAATTACTGCACAAGCCCCCTGGCACCCGGTCCCTTGCGCCGTGGCAGAAATGTGGTATAATATTATAAGGAAGAAAAACAAAAGGCGCCTCGCGGCCTGGCGCAAAAGCCCGAGGCATTGACCGAGGCGGTAAGGCAGACCGCCTGGCAGAAAGATTTCTACCATAAGGCCCGCCAGCCGTCAATCGGCCGTGCGGGCCTGTTTCTTTGTGGGCATTGAATGGGGGAAGGTGCCGTTTTCTCCGCCAGTCTATCTCCCCGGACTCCCCGGAAGGTGTAACGACCTACCTGTTGTCATTGCGGGCGGCGATAGCTGCCGAAGCAATCCCTTCGCGGATTCGGAGATTTCTTCGCCGCCGAGGGCTTGCTCACATACCCCCTGCTGCAGGCATCCTTCTTGAGAAAGCAGGTGGTTACCGGAAGGGAAAACCCGGGAAGTTTCCGAAAGATTTCTCTCGTTGCCCGCTCCACTGTTGGGGTCTTCCCAATGGATAGAAACACAGATGTATGGTTATGGCTT
>JBBIKR010000042.1:0-26817 GCA_037445395.1 Thermoflexales bacterium | reverse complement strand
CGGAGCACAGCCAGACACCGTTTGTAGTCAGGCACGGAGCGCAGCGGAGTGCCGTTCATAAGCGCTACTCCGCTTCGCTTCGTAGCGTACTACGAACCGGAATCCGTTGGTGGTCAGACACCGTTTGTAGTCAGGCACGGAGCGCAACGGAGTGCCGTCCATAATCCGTTTGTAGTCAGGCACGGAGCGCAGCGGAGTGCCGTCCATAATCCGTTTGTAGTCAGGCACGGAGCGCAGCGGAGTGCCGTTCATAAGCGCTACTGGATGATGAGTACATCAACGCCTCCTCCACTCCCCTCATCCCTGCTCCGGCGGGTCCGGGCCGCGATGCGGGGGCGTCTGCGCCGCCCCGCGCACAATGAGGTGCCGTCCGTCACCCTCTCCCCGCGCGCCCTGCGCCTGCTGGCCCTGCTGGTTCTGGCCAACGCCCTCATCCTGGCCGCCCTGGGGGTTTCCCTCTACCGCGCAGGCACCGCCCTGATGGCCCGCCCGCCGGTCGTCACCGTCGTCGTCACCGCAACGCCGCTCCCTGACCCCACCGCCGGGCCGACTCCGACCCCCTTCGGGAGCGGCGGCGCCGTCGCCTTCACCCTCCGCCGCAACGGCAACTCCGACATCTACGCCATTCAGCCGGCCACGCGCGAAATCGTCCGCCTGACGGGCGACCCGGCGGAGGACCGGGACCCGGCCTGGTCGCCTGACGGCTCCCTCCTGGCCTTCGCCTCCAACCGGGGCCGCAACTGGGACATCTACCTGCTGGACCTGGAAGGCGGCGCGCTGATCCGGCTCACCCGTCATCCGGGCTTTGACGGGGGCCCCACCTGGTCGCCCGACGGCAAACGGATCGCCTTTGAGTCCTACCGCGAGGACAACCTGGACATCTACGTCATGGACGCCGACGGCGGCAACGTCCAGCGGCTGACCACCGACCCCGCCCCCGACTACAGCCCGGCCTGGTCCCCCGACGGTTCGGCCATTGCCTTCGTCTCCTACCGCAACGGGAACCAGGACATCTTCCTGTACCTCCTGGATGGCGACCTGGCCGGGACCGAGATCAACGTGACCCACAGCCCGGATGTCAACGAATCCGACCCCGCCTGGTCTCCCGACGGGAAGCGGCTGGCCTACACCATTTCCCGTGCCGGATACGCCACCGTCCAGGTCAGCACGCTGGAGTGGACCGCGCGCGGTGGTCCTCAAGCCCAGCCGATGCTCCGTCTCTCCTCCACCGACCTCTTCGGCTCCGGCTCCACCCCCACCTGGGCCCCCGACGGCCAGAGTCTGCTCACCGTCTACCGGCGAGCCGGTCGGTCCTACCTGATCGCCTCCAGCCTCTACGGCTGGGGCCTCTCCCAGGAAATCTACAGCGACCCTGGCCTCGTCTCCCGTCCGGTCTGGGGGACGGTCCCCCTCTCCACCCGCGCCATTGCCCGGGCCCGCGCCGCCGAACCCGCGACCGAACCGTCCCTCTACACCGAATTCGTCCAGTCCTCCTCCCCCACGGACACGTTCCATTCTCTGGTCTATGTGGGCGAGGAGCGATACGACTGGCTGCGGCTGAACGACCGGGTGGACGACAGTTTCCAGGCCCTGCGGCGGCGCGTCGCGGAAGAGGCGGGCTGGGATTACCTTTCCACAATCGCCCTGGCCTGGCAGCCGATGGAGCATTCCGAACAGCGGGACAACTGGCATCTCTGCGGGCGGGCGGTGGACCTGGACCAGAGCCCCTACGACGAGACTCCGCCGCGCATCCTCCTGGTCCGGGAGGACGTCGGGAATGAGACCTACTGGCGGGTCTACCTGCGGGCGGCCCGGCAGGACGGCAGCATGGGGGAGCCGCTGCGGGTGCCCCCCTGGGACCTGAAGGCCCGGGATGAGGACGCCCGCGCCGCCGCCCAGGGCGGCCGTCCGATGGACAAAGTCCCTCCGGGCTACTACGTGGACCTCACTGCGCTGGCCGCCGACTACGGCTGGGAGCGGGCCCCGGCCCTCTACCGCTGGCGCTACTTCTGGCCCGATATCAACTGGTGGCATCTGCAGAAGTCGGAGGGGATGGACTGGTGGGCCTGCATGCTGGAAGTGTACGAGCCGGAGAAAGTGCAAGCCGTCTTCGGCCCTCTGCCGGGGGGATTGGCCGCGCTGGCGGAGCAGGGGACGACGGCCCAGGCCCGGGGCGGTCCCTTTGAGATCGGCGGTCACGTCTGGAATCTGGACATCCCCTACGCCGACAAGATGCGCTACGCCGGGATGACCTGGGTCAAGGCCCAGGTGCGCTATCCCCAGGAGACGGCGCCCGTCATCGGCGCGGCCCACCGGCGCGGCTTTAAGGTTCTCCTCGGCACGGTGGGCCCCGCCGGGATGGTCGCCCAGCAGGGGTTTGAGGAGAACTTCGCCCGCTGGGCGGCGCGCCTGGCGGCCGCCGGTGCCGACGCCATTGAGGTCTGGAACGAGCCGAACATTGACCGGGAGTGGCAGCCGGGCTACGTCAGCCCGGAGGCCTACACCCGCCTCCTCTGCGCCACCTATACCGCCGTGAAGGCCGCCAACCCCAACACCCTGGTCATCGCCGCCGCGCCGGCCCCCACCGGCACCTTTGATGACTGCAACCCCAATGGCTGCGACGACCGCATGTTCCTGCAGCGGGTCTATGCGGCCGGCGGGGCCGAATGCATGGACTACCTGGGCGTCCATTACAACTTCGGCGCCACCCCGCCCTCGGCAGTCAGCGGCCATCCCGCCGATGACGGTCGCCACCACCATTCCTGGTATTTCCTGCCCCAGATGCAACTCTATTACAACATCTTCGGCGGGACCAAACAACTCTTCTACACCGAACTGGGCTACGCGTCCCAGGAGGGCGTCCCAACGTTCCCGGACCACCTCTGGTGGGCGCGGGAGACGACGAACGCCCAGCAGGCGGCCTGGCTGGCCGAGGCGGTACAACTGGCCCGGGAGAGCGGCCTGGTGCGCGGCATCATCATCTGGAACGTGGACTTTCTGCGCTACTTTGACGACC
This sequence comes from Thermoflexales bacterium, assembly GCA_037445395.1. Classification (GTDB taxonomy): domain Bacteria; phylum Chloroflexota; class Anaerolineae; order B4-G1; family DUEL01; genus SpSt-77. The sequence continues at coordinate 23,801 of JBBIKR010000042.1, read as the reverse complement.
CCCAGGACGGCTTTGCCATTATCCGCCCCGGCGGCCTCTGTCCGGCCTGCAACGCCCTGCACACCGTCATGAGCGCGCGCCCATAGATTTACCGCTTTCACGTTTCACGTTTCACTTTTCACTCCGGAGGTATCCATGCGCCGAACGATTGTCATTGGTCTGTTACTACTCCTGCTGGTCGGGTGCTCTTCGGGAACGGGGACCCCTGCGGCGAAGCCTGTGGTGCGGGCAGTCCTCTTCTACTCCAACACCTGCCCCCACTGCCACTACGTGATGGAGCAGGTCCTGCCGCCGCTCCAGAAACAGTACGGCGACCAGTTGGAGATTCGTACTCTGGAGGTCTCCGACGCCAGCAACTATCAACTCTGGGTGAAAGCGATGGATGCTTATCAGGTGCCCAACGACCGGCGCGGCGTCCCGATGCTCTTCATCGGTGACAAGGTGCTGGTGGGCTCGCGCGACATCCCCGAGCAGTTGCCCGGGTTGATAGAGCAGTACCTGAAAGCGGGCGGAGAGGATTTCCCCGATGTTCTGAAGTAGGACAACTGCTTGCAGTTGTCCTGCTTGCGGCCTGCAAGGAGGGCTTATGGGCGGGGAGTGGCTCGTTACCCTGCAGGAATTCCTGACCAACCCAAATGTGGCCTACATTTTCCTGCTTCTGGGATTGTGGGCCCTGGCGGCGGCGTGGACGATTCCCGGCACCGGCTTCCCGGAGGCGGCGGCGATTATCTGCCTGCTCCTGGCCACAATGGGACTGGCCCGTCTGCCCATCAACTACATCGGCCTGGGCATCCTGCTGGCGGCCCTGGTCCTCTTTCTGGTGGACCTGAAGGTACAGAGCGGCGGGCTGACGCTGGCCGCGGTCATCGGTCTGGTGATCGGGTCGGTGTTGCTCTTCCGGCCCGGCGAGGGCGTCGCCCTCTCCCCCTGGGTCATCGGCGGCGCGGCGGTCATCTCCGCCGGCCTCTTCGGCTGGGCCTTCCGTATGGCCGTGCGGGCCCAGCGGCTGGCGGTCCGGACCGGCATCCAGACCCTGGTGGGGGCCGAGGGTGTCGCCACTACCCCCATCGCGCCCACCGGAACGGTCCAGGTGCGGAGCGAACTCTGGACGGCGGTCGCCGATACCCCGATCCCCGCCGGTACGCCCGTCCGGGTGGTGGCGGTGGAGGGAGTACGGGTCCGGGTCGTTCCGGTGGAGAGAATCTCTCCGAATCCGTGAGGGTCCATACAGCAACGATAGCACAAGGTTGATCTTGCGCTACCATACGCTCAAGTAGGGAGGGGATGCAATGAACGAAGCGGTCTCTCAACAGAAAATGGGGCTTCTCCACCTGCTGTGGGGAATTGTCGCGCGGCCCCGGGCGACGTTTCGGTACCTGAATGAGAACGGCCGTCACCTCTGGTGGCTGCCGGCCCTGCTGGCTGTGATTCTGGTCATCCTGCCCATCATCGTTGCCAGCCCCATCCAGGCTCGCCAGGCGCGTGAGGCGGTGGCGGAGATGCAGGCCCAGATGAGCGAGATGTTCTCTCCGGAACAGCAACAGCAAATGGAGCAGGCCCAGCAGATTGCGGCCTCTCCGCTGATCATCATCGTTTTTCCTTCCATCACGGGCGTCCTGGGGCTGGTGGTCGGGTGGCTGGTCTGGGCGGGGGCGCTCTACCTGGTGGGGATGGTCGCTGGCGGGCATGCGTCTTTCGGCGCCCTGTTCCGGATGGTGGTCTGGGCCTGGATTCCGTACGCCCTGCGGGGCTTCCTGCAGACCCTCTACATCCTCTTCACCGGCCAGTTGATTGCCCACCCCGGCCTCTCCGGATTGGTGGCGGATAACCGACCCGTCAGCGAGATGCTGCAGGCCCCTCCCAGCCCAGGCCAGTTGCTGGCTTCCGCTTTCCTGGCCCGCATAGACCTGTTCCTGTTCTGGAACCTGGCCCTGCTGGTGGTGGGGACGGTCGTTGTCACCCGCCTCTCCGCGCGCAAAGCGACCGCGCTGGTCCTGGGTATCTGGCTTTTGCTCGCCCTCATCGGTCTGATCCCCACGCTCGTCAGTGGACTGATGATCGGCCGTTCATTTTAAAAGAAAGCATTTTTCGTTGCGGCGGCTTTGCCGCCGCAACGAAAAAATAATCTTCTTTTTATGGTTGGAGAAGCCGTCAGGTGCCCATGCGGAGAGCCCACGGGCAAAAAGCCAAACTTCAAAGGAGGGGGTGGCAGCGAAGCCGCCGGGGGAGGGGCGGGTAAAGGTGAGGAAATGAAGAGCGAACTGCCGCTGATCCGGATGGAGGGCCTGCGTCGGGAGTTCCCGATGGGTCGGGAGACGGTCCACGCGCTGGACGGCGTGGACCTGACGGTGGCGGAAGGAGAGTTTCTGGGCGTCACCGGCCCCTCGGGGTCGGGGAAGTCCACCCTGCTCTATCTGCTGGGAGGGCTGGACCGGCCCACCGACGGGCATATCTGGGTGCGGGGCCGCGACCTGACGGCACTGGACGAAAACGAACTGGCGGCCTACCGTCGCCAGGAAGTCGGTTTCGTCTTCCAGTCCTTTTATCTGGTCCCCACGATGACCGCGCTGCAGAACGTGGAGTTTCCCATGTACTTCGCCCGGGTTCCCCCGGCCCGGCGGCGGGAGCGAGCCCTCTATCTGCTGGAACGGGTCGGGCTGGCGGACCGGCGAAACCACCGCCCCACCGAACTCTCCGGTGGGGAGCAGCAGCGGGTGGCCATCGCCCGCGCCCTGGCCAACGACCCCATCCTGATCCTGGCCGACGAACCCACCGGCAATCTGGATAGCCGCACCGGCGCGGAGGTCATCCGCCTGCTGGGCGAACTCAATGCCGAGGGCCGCACCATCATCCTGGTCTCCCACGACCCCGCGATGATTGCCCACACCCGGCGGCATATCCGCATGCTGGACGGGCGAATTGTGGGGGAAGGATAACTATTTGGCCTCACCCCACCTCCCGGCCCCCTCCCCTCTCCTGACCGCAGGTCAGGAGAGGGGAGGGGGTGCCGCCGCAGGCGGCGGGGGAGGGGGGAGGTGTGTACGGGTTGTCCGTCTATGGAGTTCGTCCGCGTTGTCGTCCTGGCGCCCCTGGGGCCGGCCGCCGAACCCTCTTTTGATTACCATCTCCCCGAAACTCTGGAGGAACGGGTGGAGGTCGGCTCGCTGGTGCAGGTCCCCTTCGGCCCCCGCTCCCTTTACGGGGTCGTCGTGGAGCGGCCCCCGACCCCGGCGGTGGCGGAGACCCGCCCGGTGACCGCGCTGGTGGACCCCCGGCCCGTCCTTCTCCCGGCCCAGATAGAACTGGCCCGCTGGATCGCCGATCAGACCCTCTCCCCCCTCCACGAGTGCCTCCTGATGATGCTCCCGCCGGGCGTCGTCGGCCTGACCGACTTCCGGCTGGAACTGGCCGGAGACCTGCCGCCGGACGCGCGCCTGAGCCCGCTGGAGCGGCATCTGGTGGACCTGTTGCGCCGTCGCGGGCCGCTGACGGGCGCCCAGATAGACCGGGCCTTCCCTCGCTCCGATTGGCGCGCCGCCGCCGACCGCCTGGTCCGCCGTAAAATCCTCACCCGTACCTCCGTCCTGGCCCCGCCCCGCGCCCGCCCCCTGCAGGTCACCACCGTTCGTCTCCTCCCCGGCGCCGATGCGGACGTCCCAAAGGGCCTGCGGTCCCCCGTCTACCGCGCCGTCCTGGACTTCCTGCGCGCCGAAGGCGGGCCCGTGGACGTCAGTTGGGTCTATGCCCAGACCGGATGCACCCGCCAGCACCTGAACCAGTTGTACCGGCGCGGGCTGGTCGTCTTTGACCTGGAGGAGCGCTGGCGGGACCCGCTGGAAGGCCGCGTCTTCCTCCCCACCGAACCGCTCCCCCTCACCCCTGACCAGCAGGCCGCCTGGGACGAAATCCGCACCGGCTCAAGCCTGTGCTACCTTTTGCACGGGGTTACCGGGTCCGGCAAGACGGAAATCTACCTGCGCGCGGTGGGGGAGGTCCTGGCGCAGGGCCGCAAAGCGATTGTCCTGGTCCCCGAGATCAGCCTCACCCCCCAGACGGTGGCCCGTTTCGCCGCCCGCTTCCCAGGCCGGGTGACCGTCCTCCACAGCCGGATGCGGGAGGGAGAACGGTACGACGTCTGGCGGCGGGCCCGGGCCGGGCTGGTGGACGTCGTCATCGGCCCCCGCTCCGCCCTCTTTGTCCCGCTGACCCCCCTGGGCCTCATCATCGTGGACGAGGAGCACGACCCTTCGTACAAGCAGGCCTCCCGTCCGGCCTTCCACGCGCGCGAGGCGGCGCTGGAACTGGCCCGCCGGGCCGGCGCAACGGTCATCCTGGGCTCGGCGACGCCCAGCCTGGAATCCTACCTGCGGGCCCAGCGGGGGGAGTTCCGCCTGCTGGTCCTGGGACGCCGCATCCTGGGCCATCACCAGCGCCTCTCCGACCTGCAGGCCGTCTACGGCGTCCCCCGGACCCGCTACCGGCCCCTGACCGACGGCCCCTCCGGGGCCCGCTACCTGGACCTGCCTCCGGTCCAGGTGGTGGACATGCGGGCCGAACTGCGGGCGGGGAACCGCTCCATCTTCAGCCGGGCCCTCCAGCGGAGTGTGGACGAGGCACTGGCGCGCGGGGAGCAGGTCATTCTGTTCCTGAACCGGCGCGGGACGGCGACCCACACCTTCTGCCGCGCCTGCGGCTACGTGGCCCGCTGTCCCCGCTGCGACGTTCCCCTCACTTACCACGGCCCCGCCGAACGCCTGGTCTGCCATCACTGCGGCCATCGGGAGCCCGTGCCGGAACGCTGTCCCCGCTGCGACTCCCCGGCCATCCGCCCCTTCGGCCTGGGGACGGCGGGGCTGGAGGAGGCCGTGCGGGAACGCTGGCCCGGGGCGCGCGTCCTGCGCTGGGACCGGGATACGGCCCGCACCGCCGAGGCGCACTGGAACATCCTCCAGGTCTTCTCCGACGGCGGGGCAGATGTGCTGGTGGGGACGCAGATGATTGCCAAGGGGCTGGACCTGCCGCTGGTGACGGTGGTGGGGGTGATTTCGGCGGATACGGCGCTGAATCTGCCCGATTTCCGCGCCGCCGAGCGGGCCTTCCAGTTGCTGGAGCAGGTCGCCGGGCGGGCCGGCCGGGGGCTGATGGGCGGTCGGGTGGTCCTCCAGACCTACCATCCCAATCACTACGCCATCACCGCCGTGGAGCACCACGATTATCTGGGGTTTGTGCAGAGAGAACTGGACTTCCGGCGGGAGGCGGGGTATCCTCCGTACGTCCGGCTGGCCCGCCTGGTCTATCGCCACACCGACCCCCGTCGGGCGGAGGTGGCGGCGCGGGACCTGGGAGACCGGCTACGGGATGCACTCCGTCGGTCCGGCCTTCCCGCCACCGACCTCATCGGCCCCGTCCCCTGCTTCTTCGCCCGTTTACGGGGGTACTACCGCTGGCAGATTGTCCTCCGCCACCCGGACCCCCCGTCCTTCCTGCGGGCGGTCCCCATCCCCCGGGGCTGGCTGGTGGATGTGGACCCGGTGGACCTGCTGTGAGTTACCATTCCGCGTAACTGTTCAGCCTCACCCCACCCCCAGCGGCTTCGCCGCTACCCCCTCCCGCAGGCGGCGGGGGAGGAGTGAAGAAGCCTGAACAGTTACCATCTTCGGAGCCGACGCAGGAAGGTGCCGGTGCGAATGTCCTGCTCCAGATGATAGGTGAGGTAGTGGTGCATGGCCCGCTCCACCTCTGTGAGAAGGGCCGGAGAGACGCGCAGTTCCCGCAGTTGGGCGAAGGGCAGCCGCTGGCAGGCGCGCAGCAGCCCCAGCGCGGCCGGGGAGAGGGGAGTGACCCACGGACGGGCCGCCGAGGCCTGGAAACACTCTGCGCAGAGCGCCCCGCCTCGCTCCGGGTCCAGACCTAATGGGTTGCGCCCCTTCACCGGCAGCGGACGCCCACACAGATGTTCCCCTCTCTCCCCCATACACCGTCCCCACTCGGGACGGAAGCCCACCAGGGCCAGCAGCCGCTGTTCGTAGGCCCGGGCCAGCAGGTCCAGTGCCGGAGGGACGGATTCCCCAACCTCTATCTGGCCCAGGTAATCCAGTGTGCGGCTCAGGAGGTCAAAGAGGGCCGGCCCCCCTTCGCCCTCGGCAACGAAGCGGTCGTAGAGTTCGGTCACGTAGCGGGCATAAGTGCCCCGGACCAGGTCTCCCCGCAATGGAGCGTGCGGTTCCAGCGTCTCTGCCTGGCTGACCACGTCCCAGGAAGACGGGCTGCGGGCCACGACCATCCGGACCCGGGCGAAGAGTTCCAGATGTCCGGCTTTCCGGCTGCTGGGTTTCCGGGCCCCTTTCGCGATGACGACCCGTTTCCCCTGGGGCGTGCAGAGGGTCAGGACCCGGTCTGCTTCCCCCTGATCCCGTCGCCGGATGATGATGGCTTCGGTGGTGTAGAGGCGTTCACCGTTCGTCATTCTCTACCCGCTTCAGTAGTGCCTGCCAGGCCGCCTCTACCTGCGCGCGGGTCTCCTCCAGCGACCCGTCGGTGGAGATGACCACGTCGGCCCGGGCGATCTTGGCTTCCTGAGGCGGCTGCGCGTTGACCCGCTGCTCCGCGTCCGGGCGGGAGAGGCCCCGTTCGGCCATCAGCCGCCGGACCTGCTCCTCAGCCGGACAGGTGGTGACCCAGAGAGCGTCAAAGGCCTCGGCCATTCCCGACTCTATCAGTTTGATGGCCTCCACCACGACGACCGGGGTCTGCGCAGCGGCGATGCGGCGGGCCACTTCCTCCAGCACGGCCGGGTGGACGATGGCCTCCAGTTGGGCCAGCGCCTGGGGGTCAGAGAAGACGACCGCGCCCAGACGGGCGCGGTCAATTTCCCCATCGGGGCGGAGAACCTGAGGGCCGAAGGTCTCCACCACTGCCCGATGGACCGGGGTCCCGGCCCGCATCACCTCGTGGGCCACCCGGTCGGCGTCAATCACGGTCGCGCCCAGGTCCCTCATCATATGGGCCACGGTGGATTTACCGGTTGCGATGTTGCCGGTCAGTCCGATGACGTAAGGCATAACCTTCTTCCCTTCACAACGATCTGACACACCCGATTATACCCCAGGTTGGAGGGATGGGGTAGGGGAAAATGGGGAAAAGGGGTTTGGGGGGCGGCGGTGAAGCCGCCGCCCCCCAAACCCCATTATAACCCCGGCAATGCGTTTGACCTTTCAGGAAGTCTGTGGTACAACCGAAAGCGCGACCTTTCTCTGCATATGGAAGAGGCACCTCTCTATCAGCAGGTTGCCGAGTCGCTCCGACGGGAGATTCTGAGCGGGCATCTGCGCCCTGGCGACCGCCTGCCCCCGGTGCGGGAGATGGCCCGCCGCTGGCGCTGCACTGTCGGCACCGTCCAGCGCGCCTACCGGGAACTGGCCCGCCAGGGGCTGGTTGTCGGGCGGCGGGGGCAGGGGACGCGCGTCGCGGGCGAACCGACGGTCCCGGCCCCTCTCCGCCGCGCCGCACTGGTGCATCAGGCGGAGGCGTTCCTGCTCCGCGCGGTGGCGGAGGGGTACGACCCGGCGGAAGTGGAGCAGGCCGTGCGGCTGGCGCTGGACCGCTGGCGAGCACTGGCGGGGGAACCGCCGGTGCCCGAGGCGGGCGCTCTCCGCTTTTCCGGCAGTCACGACCTGTTGCTGGCCCGCGTCGCGGCCCGGTTCCCCTCCATCGCCCCTGGCTATACACTGCGCCTGACCTTTACCGGCAGCCTGGGTGGGCTGATGGCACTGGCTCAGGGGACAGCAGACCTGGCGGGCTGCCACCTCTGGGACGCCGAGAGCGATACCTACAATGTTCCCTTTGTCCGGCGGCTGCTGCCCGGTCGCCGGGTGGCCCTGGTGACGCTGGCCCACCGGCGGGTGGGGCTGATCGTGGCCCCGGGAAACCCGCTGGGCCTGCAGGGACTGGCGGACCTGGCCCGCCCGGGCCTGCGCTTCATCGGGCGGCCGCGTGGGACCGGTACCCGGGTCTGGCTGGATGCCCAGTTGCGGCGGTTGGGGGTGGCGGGGCCGCCCGGCCCGGGGATGGAGGTCGCCACCCATTCGGAACTGGCCCAGGCCATCGCCGAGGGCCGCGCCGACGCCGGCCTGGGGATTGAGGCCGCCGCCAGCGCCTGGGGGCTGGATTTCATCCCCCTGACGCGCGAGCGGTACGACCTGGTCATCCCGGCGGAAATCTGGGAGACCCCGCCCGTTGCCGCGCTGGTCGGCTGGCTGGCCTCCGAAGAGCCCCGCGCCCTGCTGACCGACCTGGGCGGCTACGAGACCGAAGCGACCGGAAGGGTGGAGTGGGTGGAGGGGTAACGATTCCTTGACCACCCCCTCCCCTCTCCTGACCTGCGGTCAGGAGAGGAGAGGGGGCAGGGGGTGGGGTGAGGCTTGCTCCTTGACACATCCCCTCCCAATGCTATAATCCCCCATGCTATGGAGAGAAACCGACAAACCCGCCCACTGCAAACCCGACCGACGCGACGGATTCCCACCACCGGCGGTCGGCCTTCCCGGCCGTCCGGTTACCCGACCGGCCCCTACCCGGCGGCCCCGCCTCGCTCCGGCAGCAACCGGCTGGCATGGGCTTTCTTTATCGCCGCGATGGTGGCCTTCATCATGTTCTTTCTCCTCTTCGCGGCGGTGGTCACCGGCTACGCGCTTATCGCCGCCCAGTTGCCGCCGCCGGAAGAGCTGCTGGCCCGCCAGTCCCCCTTCGTCAGTTCCAAAATCTACGCCCGCGACGGCTCCCCGCTCTACGAAGTGATGGACCCCCGGGGCGGTCGCCGCGTCTATGTCTCCCTGGACCGCATCTCCCCGTACCTGATCCAGGCGACGATTGCCACCGAGGACGCTGACTTCTACCGCCACCCCGGCTTTGACCCCATCGCCATGCTCAAGGCCATCTACCGGAACCTGCGCGCCGGGGAGACTGTCTCCGGGGCCTCCACCATTACCCAGCAACTGGCCCGCAACCTGCTCCTCTCCCCCGAGGAGCGCACCCAGCGCACCGCCTGGCGGAAAATCAAAGAGGTCATTCTGGCCTACGAAATCGGCCGTCGCTACCCGCGCAACACCATCCTGGAAATCTACCTGAACGAAATCTACTACGGCAACCTGGCCTACGGCATAGAGGCCGCCGCCGAGACCTACTTCGGCGTCACGGCCGCCGATCTCAGCCTGGCCCAGGCGTCATTCCTGGCCGGTCTCCCCCAATCTCCCGCCACCTACGACGTCTTCGCCGGGGGGCGGGAGCGGGCGTTGGCCCGTCAGAAGGACGTCCTCCGGCTGATGGTCAAAGAGGGCTACATCACCCAGACCCAGGCCGACGCGGCCGCCGCCGAAATGGCCGCTTACCAGTTCCGCCCCCTCATCCCGCAGGACAGAATACCGGCTCCCCACTTCGTCTTCTACGTCCGGCAACAGGTGGAACAGATGCTGGGACCGGAAGCTCTCTACCGGGGCAGCGGCCTCCGTATCTACACCACGCTGGACCCGGGTCTCCAGTCCCTGGCGGAGCAAATCGTGGCCCAGCACGTAGCGGCCCTGGCCGACCATCGGGCCTCCAACGGCGCGCTGGTGGCCCTGGAGCCGTCCACCGGCTACATCCTGGCGATGGTCGGTAGCGCCGACTTCTATAACGAAGAGATTGACGGGCAGGTGAACATGGCGATCGCCCCCCGCCAGCCCGGCTCCGCCATCAAGCCGCTCACCTACGTCGCCGCCTTTGAGCGGGGCTGGACCCCCGCCACCCTCATCTGGGACCTGCAGACCGCCTTTCCGGACGGCGTCAACCCGCCCTACGTTCCCCGCAACTACGACGGGCGGTTCCACGGGCCGCAACTGGTGCGCAGCGCACTGGCCAATTCCTATAACATCCCCGCCGTCAAGGCCCTCCAGTTCATCGGCATCCCGGCCCTCAAGGAGATGGCCGCTCGCCTGGGCATCACCACCCTCACCCGGGATGACTACGGTCTCAGCCTGACCCTGGGCGGCGGCGAGGTGCCGCTTCTGGAACTGACCGGCGCCTACGCCGTCTTCGCCAACGGCGGGGTGCGGGTGCCGCCGACGCCCATCCTCTACATTGAGGACAACCAGGGGAACATCCTGCTGGATAACCGTCAGCCCCCCGCTGGACAGCAGGTCCTGCGGCCTGAGCATGCCTACCTCATCACCTCCATCCTCTCCGACCGGCAGGCCCGCTGCCCGGCCTTCGGCTGCCCCAACGCGCTGGAACTCTCCCGCCCGGCGGCGGCCAAGACCGGCACCACCAACGATTACCGGGACGCCTGGACGGTGGGCTACACCCCTGACCTGGTGGTGGGCGTCTGGGTGGGGAACGCCGACAACACCGAGATGGACCGGGTGGCCGGCTCTATGGGCGCCGCTCCCATCTGGCACGACTTTATGGAAGCGGCGCTGAAGGGCAAACCGGTGCGGGACTTCTCCCGGCCGCCGGGCATTGTGGAGATGGAAATCTGCGCCGACTCCGGCACCCAGCCCAGCCCGTACTGCCCCCGGCGCCGGATGGAAGTCTTCGCCGCCGACCAGCTGCCTCTGGGGCCGGAGTACGACTGGTACCAGTGGTGCAACGGGCAGGTGATGGTCGTCATCACCGACCCCCAGGGCTGGGAATGGGCCCAGACGCAGGACTGGGGCGGGTTGCCGCTGGCCCCGCTGGGCGCCTGCCTTCCCGAATCGGGCCGGCCCGAGGTCTACATCTCCTTCCCCTCGCAGGACGCCACCGTCTTCGGCGTCGTGGCGGTGATGGGGACGGTGAGCGTCCCCAACTTTGACCACTACAACGTGGAGTACGGCCTGGGGGAGAATCCCATCGGCTGGGGATGGGTGAGCGGGCCGCATCTGGCGCCGGTGTGGGACGGGCAGATTACCGTCTGGGACACATCGCTTCTGGCCCCTGGCGTCTACACCCTGCGGGTGACGGCGTGGGACCGGCTGGGGCGGACCTACGAGGCGCGCGTCCGCTGCATCGTAGTGCCGCCGCCACCCACCGAGACCCCTACCCCGACGGTGGAGCCCCCCACCGAAACGCCGACACCCACGGGGACCCCGACGCCTACCGTCCCTCCGCCCACGGAGACGCCGACGCCCACCGTCCCTCCGCCCACGGAGACACCGACGCCGGCCCCTCCGCCCACGGAGACACCGACGCCGGCCCCTCCGCCCACGGAGACGCCGACCCCGGCCCCTCCGCCCACGGAGACGCCGACGCCGGAGCCATCGCCCACCCTGTAGCGAGGGGTGGTTCTCACACAAAGACACAAAGGCACAGAGGATTGGGAAGTTCTATGTCCTCCCGAGTCGTCCGCCTGCAACAGCAAATGGAGCAGAAAGGGCTGGATTGCCTGGCCCTGGTGCCGGGGGCCAACCTGTTCTACCTGACCGGCCTTTCCTTCCATCTCAACGAACGCCCTATCGTGGCCCTCTTCCCGGTGGATGCCCCTCCGGCCATAATTCTTCCCGCGCTGGAGGAGCCCAAAGTGGCTTCGCTGAGCGGCACCATCCAGACCTACCCGTATACCGACGAAAAGGGCCCGGCGGCCGCTTTTCAGCAGGCCTGCGCGGCGCTGGAACTGGCCCAGGCGCGCATCGGCGTGGAAGAGTTGCGCATGCGGGTGATGGAAGCCCGTCTGCTGGAGCGGTATGCCCCCGATTGCCAACTGGTCCCTGCGGACGACGTGATGGAGACGTTGCGCGTCACCAAGGACGCTGGCGAGGTCGCTCAGATGCGGCGGGCGGTGGCTGTGGTGGAGGCCGCCCTGCGGGCTGTCCTCAACCAGATTCGTCCGGGGATGACCGAACGGGAGGTCGCGGGGCTGCTGATGGTGGAAATCCTGCGCGGGGGAAGCGAGGGAATGCCCTTTGAGCCCATCGTCGTCGCCGGCCCCAACGCCGCATCGCCCCACGCCACCCCCACAGACCGCCCCATCCGGCGAGGGGAAACCGTCGTCATAGACTGCGGGGCAACGGTGGGGGGATATGCCTCCGACATCACCCGCACCGTCGCCCTGGGAGGGCTACCGGAGGAGATGCTGCGCGTCTATGAGGTGGTGCGCCGGGCCAACGAGGCCGGACGGGCCTCCGTCCGGCCCGGACGGGCCGCCCAGGATGTGGACCGGGCCGCCCGGGCGGTCATCCGGGAGGCCGACTACGGGGACTTCTTCATCCACCGCACCGGCCACGGCCTGGGGCTGGAGGTCCACGAACCGCCCTACATCGTGGAGGGGAACCGGCGCCCCTTGCAGGCCGGGATGACCTTCACAGTGGAGCCGGGAATCTACCTGCCCGGCCTGGGGGGCGTGCGGATTGAGGACGATGTGCTGGTGACCCCCGAAGGGGCTGAGACGCTCACAGCGTTTCCGCGAGAGTTGATGGTGCTGTAGCCATTCCCGAAAGAGCAGGTTTTGCGGTGGCGGTCTGTGACCGCCGCCGCAAATCCGCAACGGGATTCACGGGCTTATGGGCGACGGGGTGTATGAGAGGCCAAACCCGTAGGGGAACAACGGATCATACACCCCGTCGCCCACGTTAATGGGCAACTGGTCAACACTCCTGGGCCAGGATACCGGGAGTTTGCCGGTAAAATCATAAGTCCCGAAGAGCACTTCTGCCACGCCAGCCCCCTCCGTACCCGGAAGCCATGCCACAATGAAAGCATCGGACTGGGCCAACTGGGCATTGATAATCATCGGACGCCCCGAAATCAGAATGACCACGCAGGGCATTGCATCGCAGACTTGCTGCACGGTGGCGGCATCCTCCGGGGAGATTTCCAGGTCAGTATCATCCCCCTGCCCTTCAGCGTAGGGACGCTCACCGATAACTACAATGCCCAGGTCATATCCGCTGAGGGAAGTGGGCTGGCGGATATAGGTCACCTTCGTACCCGGAGGAGCCAGGTCTTTGATGCCCTGGTAGATGGTCGTCCCCGGTGTAATGTCCCCGCTATTCCCCTGCCAGGTAATCGTCCATCCGCCACACTGGTTGCCGATGTCGTTGCCGTTGCTCCCGGCGATGAGGATGTTCTTCACGCCAGAAGAGATAGGCAGGACGTTGCCCTCGTGCTTGAGCAGTACCAGCGATTCCCTCACCGCCTGACGGGCCACCTCCCGGTGGGCCGGGGAGCCAATGTTGCCGATGCCGGAACGGTCGGCAAAGGGACGCTCAAACAGTCCCAGGGCAAACTTCTGGGTCAGGATGCGGGATACGGCGTCGTCAATGCGCTCCTGGCTGACCTGCCCGGCCTGGACTTCGGCCTTGAGGGTCTGGATAAACTGTTTGTAGTTATACGGCACCATCACCATATCTATCCCCGCGTTGATGGCAGTGCGCACGTCGCTGGCGTAATCGCCAGGCAACTGGTCAATCGCTCCCCAGTCGGAGACGAGGAAACCCTTGAAGCCCAATTCCTCTTTCAGGACAGAGGTGAGCAGGTAGGGGTTCCCGTGCATCTTGGTGCCATTCCAACTGCTGAAGGACGCCATAACAGAACCGACATTGGCCCGGATGGCCTCCACGTATGGGGGGATATGGATGCGCCGCAGTTCCTCTTCGCTGAGCATCGCATCACCCTGATCAATGCCGCCCCGGGTGCCGCCGTCTGCCACCCAGTGTTTGGCTGTTGCCAGGATCGCGTTGGGAGCACTCAGGTCTGTGCCCTGGTAGCCTCGGACTGCCGGCCCCGCCATCATAGAAACCACCTCGGGGTCTTCGCCGAAGCACTCGTAGGTACGGCCCCAGCGCTCGTCCCGCCCGACGCACAGGCAGGGGGAGAACGTCCAGCGGATACCGGTCGCGTATACCTCTTCGGCGGTCACCTGGGCAACCCGCTGAACCAGCGCCGGGTTCCGGGTTGCCCCCAGGCCAATGTTGTGGGGGAAGATCGTCGCACCCACCACATTGTTGTGCCCGTGCACCGCATCCACGCCATAGATGATGGGGATACCGAGCCGACTGCTCAGCGCGGCCCGCTGGAAACCGTCCACCATATCGGCCCAGGCCGATGGGGTGTTCGGCGTGGGAGCGGAGCCGCCGCCGCTCAAAATGCCTCCCAGGCCGTAAGTGGCGATGTCCCGAGGGTCGGAGATGGCTGACCGCTCTGCCAGCGTCATCTGCCCGATTTTCTCATCCAGCGTCATCCGGGAGAGCAGGTCGGCGACGCGGGCCTCCACGGGCTGACCGGGGTCTTGATACGGCAGCACTCCGGGACCAACCGGCGTGATCGGGCGGGGCCCGGAGACCGGTCGCGCGCACGCGGCCAGGAGCATGGCTCCCATGACCAGACTGATCAGCAGAGACTCCCTATGGACTTTGCCGGGCATGTGACCCTCCTGCTGAACGAGACCTGACCGGCCCTGACTACCGCAGGACCGCATCGGCGGGCATGCCGGGCTTGAGGGCCCGGTCCGGGTTGGGGATGACCACTTTGACGGCGAAGACCAGGTTGACCCGCTCCTCGCGTGTCTGGACGTTGCGGGGGGTGAATTCGGCCTTCGTGCCGATGGTCGCCACGGTGCCCGTGAAGACCCGACCCGGGAAGGCGTCCACCGTCACCTCCACCGTCTGCCCTACCTGCACCTCGCCGATGCGGTTCTCCGGGATGTAGAGGACCAGCGTGACCGGGTCCAGATGGATCAGGGTGATGATGGGCACACCGGGGGCCGCCGTCTCCCCGACCTGGGCACTGCGGGTGGAGACGGTGCCGGTGATGGGGGAGACGAGGGTGAGTTGGCTCCCCTGGGCCTCCACCAGCGCCAGGGCAGCCTGCGCCTGGGCCAGTTGCGCCCGGGCCAGTGCGACCTCCTCAGGGGTGGGGCCGGCCTGGAGTTTGTCCAGTTCGGCCTGGGCGGCCTCCACCGCCGCCTCTGCCGCGCGCAACCGAGCCTCGGCCGCGTGGGCCTGGGCCTGAAGGGTCAGGGGGCGCTGACGGGTGTCGGTGAGGACCTCCAGATACCGCCGCGCGCCGTCCAGTTTCGCCTGCGCCGCCTCCAGCGCCGCCCGCGCCGCGCGGGTACGGAAGTCGTCGGGACCGTACCGGCCCTCCGTATCGGCCAGGGTGGCCTTCGCCTGCTCCACCTCCTGCTCCGCCAGCCGCACCTGCGTCCGCGCCTCGGCGATCTGAAGGTCCAGGTCCTGGGGGTTCCGGAGCGCCTGGCGGGCGTCCTCCAGGGCCTTTTGGGCCCCGTCTCGCTCCGCCTGGGCCTGGGCCAGCGCGGCCTTCGCAGCGGCAATCTCTGCGGGCCGGGCGCCCGCCCGCACGCGGGACAGGTTGGCCTCCGCCGCCGTCACTGCCGCCTGCGCCTCCCGCAGTTTGCTCTGCCAGAGGGCGTCGTCCAGCCGCACCAGCACCTGCCCCGCCACCACCTCGTCCCCTTCATCCACCAGAATCTCCGCAATCCGCCCGCCCACCTCCGGCGCGATGCGGACCTGGGTCCCTTCAATGAAGCCCGTGGCGGTCAGCGGCCCATTCTTCCCGTTCTGGGCACAGGAAGTCAGGAGAAGGAGAAGAAGTAGACAAGGATACAAGGATACACGGGAGCGGTGTTTTCTCATCGGTTTGTTTCCCTTCATCGTTGAATTCCTGAAAATCGTACCCGGGGTATCCACATCAGGTTCCTATATCTGCGGCCTCTGTTGCCTCTTTCCCCTCATCCCCCTGTGTCCTCCTCTCCCCCTGGCCGGAGATGGAGTAGTAGGGCAACTGCTCGCAGTTGTCCTGGGAGGGGGAATATGGGGTTTTTGCGGGCGAAGCCCGCCCGCAAAAACCCCATATGCCCCATGCTGTGGGCGCGGCACTCCTCGCACAGGATTTGCTGTACAAGCCCTGCAGTGGGAAGCCTTGACATACATTCCTCTGTGGTGTACAATCAGTGCAGATCGTTTTTATGCATAAGAGGTATGTATGAACGATACAGTACGGGTCTCCCTTGTCTTCCCCCGCACCCTGTGGGAAGAAATCCGGCGCCTCATTCCTCCGGGGGAACGGTCCCGCGTCATCGCTCAGGCCGCCGAACGGGAAATCCGGCTCCGCCAGCGGATGGAGAGCGTGGAGCGGCTCCGGTCCCTCCAGCAGGAGTTGCGGGCCAAATACGGCCAACTCCCCGACTCGTCCGAGGAGATCCGTCGGATGCGGGAGGAGCGGGATGCCGAAATCGCCGGTGTGCGTTGATGCCAGCCTGGTCGTTGCCCTGGTCACCCCGAAGAGCCAGAGTGAGAGGGCATTGGCCCTCTGGACGGCCTGGATGAGCCGCGACGCGGAGGTGGTCGCTCCCCCTCTGCTGCGATATGAAGTGGCTTCTGCCCTCTGGCGCAAAGTGGTCCGCGGCCGGATGCAGGCAGAGGACGCGCGCCGGGCGCTGGAAGTCGCGCTGTCGCTGGACATTGCGTTTCTGGACCCGCCGGAACTTCCCCTGCGGGCGTTTGACCTGGCGTCTCGCCTCAATCGCTCCACCACGTACGATATGTGCTACCTGGCCCTGACCGACATCGTGGGGGGCGAATTCTGGACGGCGGATGAACGACTCTACAACGCCGTCCGGGACACCTTCCCGGTCATCCACTGGCTGGGCGAGGTGCCGGAAAACTGATCATCATCGCAGTACCGCATCCGCAGGCATCCCCGGCTTCAGCGCCCGGTCCGGGTTGGGAATGACCACCTTGACGGCGAAGACCATATTGGCCCGCTCATCGGCGGTCTGGATGTTGCGGGGGGTGAATTCCGCCTCGGTGGCGATGGAGGCGACCCGCCCGATAAAGACGCGGCCGGGAAAAGAGTCCACCCGTACCTCCACTGACTGCCCCACCTGCACCTGCCCCAGCCGGTTTTCGGGGACATAGATGGTCAGGGTGACCTGCTCCAGGTCGGCCAGGGTGATCAGGGTGACGCCCGGCGCGGCCAGTTCCCCCGCGTGGCCAACGACCTCCACCACCTGCCCGCCAATGGGCGCGGTGAGCGTCAGTTTCGCCAGCACTGTCCGGGCGCTCTCCAGTTGGGCCTCGGCCTGGCGGACCTGCGCCTCCAGCGCGGCGATTTCTTCGGGCGTCGCGCCGGCCTCCAGCCCGTCCAGATACGCCTGTGCCTGGGCGACGGCGGCCTCCGCTGCCCGATACTGGGCTTCCGCCGCGTCCACCTGGGCCCGCAGCGACTGGGGGTTCTGCCGAATCCGGTACAGCAGGTCCAGCGCCTCCCGTGCCCCGTCGTAGGCGGCTCCGGCGGAGTTCACCCCGGCCCACGCCTTCCAGTAGGCGTAGATGACCCCGTGGACCTCCGGGGAGAGGGGCGGGCGGTACGGCTCCGGGATGCTCTCCCACTCCCGCATCGCCGCCTGATACTGGTTGTAGGCCATTTCGGCCATATCTTTCAGGGCGACGGCCTGGTCCAGGGTGGCGCGGGTGGCGTTCACCTGGGCCTCCGCCTGGGCGATGCGGGCGTTCAGGTCCTGGGGATTCGCCAGCAGGGCGCGTGCGTCCTGCCAGGCCTGGTACGCGCCGTCGCGGGCGGCCTCGGCCTGGGCCAGGAGCGCGCGGGCGCGGCGGATTTCCTCCGGACGGGCACCGGCCCGCGCGCGGGCCAGTTGGGCCCGGGCCACCTCCACCCCGGCCTGGGCCAGAGCGACCTGGGCCCGGGCAATCCGGTCATCCAGGCGGATCAGGACCTGCCCGGCCTCCACCATATCCCCCTCGGCGACCGTCACCTCGGCAATGCGCCCGCCGACCTCCGCGGCGATGGCGACCTCTTCGGCCTCAATGAAGCCGGAGGCGGTGATCTCTCCCGATGCCGGTCGGGGCGCCCCGACCAGGGCCAGGGCCTGCTCCCGGAGTCCGGGGGAGAGGGCCACCACCGCTCCGGCGACCAGAATCAACGCCACCGGGATTCCCACTGCCAGCCGTAAATGTCGTCTCATACCGTGCTCCTGACCCGCGAGATGAACACATCCTCCAGCGAGGGGACAATCCAGTCCACCGAATGGACCGCGATCCCTTCGTGTTCCAGCCGTTCTTCAATCTCCCGCCGGTGGGCTTCCACGTCCTGGGTGACCACGTGGATGAGGGAGCCGTAGAGGGCCACCTCGTCAAAAAGACCGGTCTGCTGGAGCAACCGAACGGCCCGCTCCGGGTCGGAACAGTCCACCTCCAGGACCTGCCCCCGCATCTGGGTCCGCTTGATCTCGTCGGGCGGGCCCTGGGCGACGATGCGGCCCCCGTAGATGAAGGCCAGGCTGTGGCAATGCTCCGCCTCGTCCATATAGTGGGTGGTGACAAAGATGGTTGTCCCGCCCGCCGCCAGTTCGTAGAGCAGGTCCCAGAACGCGCGGCGGGAAATGGGGTCCACCCCGGCCGTCGGCTCGTCCAGGAAGAGCATCTGGGGCTCGTGCAGGATGGCCGCGCCCAGGGCCAGCCGTTGCTTCCACCCGCCGGAGAGGTTGCGGGTCAGTTCCCGCTCCCGTCCTTCCAGGCCTGCCATGCGGATGACAAATTGCTTGCGCTCCCGCAACCGCTCCCCCCGTACGCCGTAGGTCCGGCCGTAGAATTCCAGATTTTCGGCGACGGTCAGGTCCTGGTAGAGGCTGAAGCGCTGGGACATATAGCCGACGCGCTTGCGGATTTCCTCCGCCTGCCGGACGACGTCGTACCCCAGGACGGTGGCGTTGCCGGACGTGGGGCGCAGTAACCCCAGGAGCATGCGGATGGTGGTGGTCTTTCCGGCGCCGTTGGGGCCCAGGAAGCCGAAAATCTCCCCCCGCCGGATACGGAAGGAAACGCCGTCCACGGCGGTGAAGTCGCCGAATTTTTTGGTCAGACGGTCTGCGATCACCGCATCATCCGCCATGTATCCTCAACTCCCCAGGGCTTTCCAGAGGACCGCTGCGGCCAGTGCCAGGATCAGTAGCCAGGTCGCGATCACCACGACGACGGCCCAGCGAACCGGTCGGCCCGAAGTCATCTCTTCCCTTGCCCGCTGGCGACTCTCCGCCCAGACCTCAGGCGGGATCATCTTCAGGGCCAGGAGCACCCCCAGCGGTACCAGCACCAGGTCGTCCAGGTAGCCCAGGACAGGGACGAAATCCGGGATCAGGTCCACCGGGCTGAAGGCGTAGCCGACGACCAGCGCGGCGAACAGCCGGACGTACCACGGCGTGCGCGGGTCCCGGTAGGCCAGGTAGAGGGCGCAGGTATCGGCCCGCAGAGCCTGGGCGCGGCGCTTCCAGGATTCCAGCATGAGAGAAATTATTCTCATGTAGTAGGACAACTGCGAGCAGTTGTCTACTACCCTGAGCCTGGCCGTTTACGGCCAGGCGGCCTTTGCGGCAGCGAAGCCGCTATGTTCTCTATTTCTGCCGCCTCCGGATCAGGGAGATGAACGCCTGTTCCATGCGGGGACGGGTGGGGCGGATGGAGTCCACCCCGATGCCGGCGCGGGCCAGGGCCGCCCGGATGGCCTCCTCGCCCTGCCGGGGGTCCTCCACGAAGACGTGGAGACGGTCGCCATAGACCTGAACCTCCAGGACGCCGGGGATTCCCTCCAGCGTGCGGGCGGCCTCCCGCACCCGCTGGGGGCGCAGTTCCAGCAGATGGCCCGTGACCCCCTCCCGGATGCGGTCGGGGGTGTCGCAGGCGATGACGCGCCCGTCCAGCATCAGCGCCACCCGCGAACAGCGCTCCGCCTCGTCCATATACGGCGTGGTCACGAAGAGGGTCACTCCCTCCAGGTGCAGTTCGGTCAGAATCTCCCAGAACTCCCGCCGGGAGACGGGGTCCACCCCCGTCGTCGGCTCGTCCAGGAAGAGAATCTCCGGGCGGTGGATGAGGGTGCAGGCCAGGGCCAGTTTCTTCTGCATCCCGCCGGAGAGGTGGGCGGCGCGGCGGTTACGGAACATCTCCAGGCGGGAAAAGGCCAGGAGGCGCGCGATGCGCTCTTCCCGCTCCCGCCGTCCCACCTCAAAGACGTCGGCGAAGAAGATGAGATTTTCCAGCACGGTCAGGTCGCCGTAGAGGGAGAACTGTTGGGGCATGTAGCCGATGCGGCGCTTGACCGCCTCCGCCTGCCGGACGGTGTCAAAGCCCGCCACCCGCGCGCTCCCCGCGGTGGGCGCCAGCAACCCGCAGAGGAGACGGATGGTCGTCGTCTTACCGGCGCCGTCGGGCCCCAGCAGGCCGAAAATCTCCCCCCGCCGGACGGAGAGGTTCAGCCCGTCCACCGCGACCACCCGCCCGAAGTGGCGGGTCAGGTTCTGGGTTTCAATGACGGGATCGCTCATTCCTGCTTTCCTACTCCAGCCGCTTCCGGAAACGGGCCGCGGCCACCGTCATAATCCCCACCCCGAAGACCGTCAGCGCCGCTACCTGCTCCGCCAGGACCGGCAGACCTACCCCCTTCAGGATGATCCCCCGGATGATGACCAGCATGTACCGCAGGGGGACGATGTAACTGACCGCCTGCAGGGCCTTCGGCATCGCCTCTATCGGGAAGAGGAAGCCGGAGAGGAAGATGGACGGGAGCAGCATCATCCAGACCAGGAGCATGGCTTCCTGCTGGGTGCTGGCGACGCTGGAAACGAAGATGCCGATCCCCAGTGACGTGACCATAGAGAGGGCCAGCAGGGCCAGGAGCAGGAGCAGACTCCCGTGAACAGGCACCCGGAACCAGAAGACGGCAATCGCCAGCACTTCCAGAATGTCAAAGAACGCCACGCCCACATAGGGCGTGATCTTCCCCACCACCATCTCTATCGGGCGGATGGGGGTGACCATCAGTTGCTCTATGGTCCCCCGCTCCCGTTCCCGGACGATGGAGAGGGCGGTGAACATAGAGGTCAGGAGAAACAGAATTATGGCCACCAGGCCGGGGATCATGAAGTTGGCGCTGCGCATCTGGGGGTTGTACCAGACGCGCGGGCGGACCTCCAGCGGGGTCACGGTGGCGGCGGACGTCCCGATATGGCGCTCCAGGAGCCGGAGACTGTGGGCCAGCCCCACCTGCTGCGATGCGGCGAAGACGGTGTTGGCGACGTTGGGGTCGGAGCCGTCAATGACGACAGCGACGGAAGCCTGCCGCCCAGCGGCGACGTCGGCGCCGAAACCGGCGGGGATGAGAAGTCCGGCCCGCACCGCGCCCCGGTCCATCAGGTCGGCCAGTTCCTCCTCGCTCCCCACGGTGGCGACGATGTCAAAGTAATTGGACGCGCGGTACGCCGCGATGAGGTCCCGGCTCTGGACGGTCCGGTCGGCGTCCAGCACCGCCGTGCGCAGGTGGCGGATGTCGGTCGTGGCGGCGTAGCCCAGGAGAAAGAGTTGCACCACCGGAATCAGGAACATCACCACCAGTGCCCGCCGGTCGCGCAGGATGTGAAGGAACTCTTTCCGGGCTACCGTCAGTGTGCGTCCCATTCCTCCTCCGGATGAGAGCAGAGCCCGTGAAGGTACAGGTGGGCCAGTTCCTCTACCACCTCTTCCTCAGAGAGTGCAGTGACGGGGGAATCAGGGGCCATCATGCGGAGAATAGAAATCAGGAGAAGCCCACCGACCACTGCCGGTAAGACGACCTCGGCCCGGAACGGGCGCAATTCGCTCCGGGCAATCCGTTCCTGGGTGTAAACAGAGCCCGCGCCGATGACCGGGAGAATGACCTGTCCGAAGAACTGGGTGGCCAGTTCCCGGTCGGTCCAGATTTCCGTCGCCAGCGCGCGCAGGAGTCCCTGGTTTTCCCGGACAAACCGGAGACGGTCGCGCAGGATGAGGGTCAGGTGCGCTTCCACATCCAGTTCAGGGTGGGGGGCCAGAAGAGCCTCGGCGGCCCGGCGGATCAGGGTTTCGGCAAGGGCCAGCAGAAGTTCCCGCTTGTTGCGGAAGTAGAGGTAAATGGTGCCGGGGGCGATGCCCGCGCGGGCGGCAATCTCTTTGACGGTCGCCCGCTGGTAGCCGCGTTCGGCGAAAACCGCAACGGCGGCCTCCAGAATCTGCTCGCGGCGGTCCTGTGCTTCCCGCGGCTCGGCCACACCACGCTCCTGAATGAACGTTCATTCAGATTATACATCTTTCGGCCCGGTTGTCAAGGGCGGAAGTTGCTACTTGACAAAATGAACACTTTGGTGTAATATTATATCAGTATGCCAAAAGCTGGGGCCGAAATGGCAAAGATTGACCGGGACTCACCCGTCCCCATCTACCATCAACTCAAGACCCTGATCCGGGAGCAGATAGAGAGTGGCCTCTGGCGTCCGGGAGACCGGATTCCCACCGAGGATGAACTCTGTCGGCTCTACGGCATCAGCCGTTCCCCGGTCCGCCAGGCACTCAAGGAACTGGTGTACGAAGGCGTGCTGGTCCGCCGCCCCGGGGCCGGCACTTTTTTGAACGACCTTTCCCCCCGTCAGGCTGCCGCTGATACTTCCATCCAGTTGGTGTGTTCCGACATCCGGTGGTCCCACCTGCTGGAACATGTCCGCAAGGCCTGGAATGCCGCCCATCCCCAACAGCCGGTCTCCTTCCAGGTGGATGTGGTCAGCCACACCCGGCTCTACGACTTTCTCAGCACGGCTGTCGGCAGTGGCACCGCTCCCGACGCGGCGATGGTGGACTGCGTCTGGGTGGCCGGGCTGGCCCGGGCGGGGTTCCTCTACCCCCTGGAAAGCCTGAATGCTCACTGGAATCATTCTCATTTCGGCAAGGACCTGTACCCCGCCTTTGTCTCCGCGAACTCCTACCAGGACCGGCTGTACGGTCTGCCCGTAAAGGCGGACCTCTCGTTGCTCTGGTACCGGAAGGACTGGCTGGAGGGCGAAGGCCTGCTCCCCCCCAGGGATTGGGATGAATTGGTGGAGGTGGCCCGCCACTTCCTCCAGCCCCAGGTGCAGGCACGGTACGGTTATGCCTATCCGCTGGTCTTCCCGGGCGGCACGGCGGGGGGAGAGGCGACGGTTTATATGCTCATGCCGTTCATCTGGTCGGCAGGAGGGGACGTGTTTGAGCGGGGAGAGGTGGTGCTGGATAGCGCCGCGACCCACCGGGCGCTCCACTTCCTGCGCGACCTGGTCGTTGCTCACCGCGTTGCGCCGCCGGATGTGGTCCGCTATCGGGAAGACACCGCCTTCCGGCTCTTCGCCAGCGGCAAAGCGGTGATGGCCCTGGGAGGAAGTTACGAGGCCGACCTGATCCGGGAAATCGGCGGTTGGGAGGATGGGGAGTTCCAGGAACGGGTGGGGTACGTCCTTCCACCGGCCGCCCCGGGCGGTCGGCCAGCCCCCACCATCGGCGGGACCTCCTACGTGATTCTGCGCCAGAGTCCCCGTCCCCAGCGGGTGATGGAAGTGCTCCGGTTCGCCACGAACCCGGCCCAGATTGGCGAGTGTTATCGGGAACTGCTCCAGATTCTGCCCAACCCGTCGTTTAACCGGCTGGTCTCGCCGGACGGCGCGCCGTTGCTGTCGTGGGTCGCGGAGATGATTCCCCTGGGCCGGGCCCGTCCGTCCATTCCGGAATACGTCAAAGTCTCCCGCCAACTGCAGGCGATGTTTGAGAAGACCTTTTCAGACCCGATGCCCGTTGAGGCACTGGTCCGCCGGACGGCCGAATTCATTGCCGTCATCAGCGAAATGCCGTGCCGGATGTGATGCTCGTCGGGTTCCCGCCGGAGAGCATGGCGGGGTTTGCGGCGGCGAACTCCGTTGGCCGCCGCAAACCCCGCCCCCGGAGGGGGGCGGGGCAGAAAGGGGGGCTGGCCGGGTAAAAGAGCGAAGCCTGCGACCCCAACCG
>JBBIKR010000041.1:17532-26942 GCA_037445395.1 Thermoflexales bacterium | reverse complement strand
AGTGGGGGGCCATGCTGGCCGAGGGGCGAGCCTACCTCCGGGATGCCCCCTGGGCAGCCGTTGCTCCGGGCGCGGCCCTGACCCTCACCGTCCTGGCGGCGAATGTCATTGGAGACCGGTTGGGGCAGGACTGAACTTGCACATCAGCGCTGGGGGAATTGTGGGGCAACCGATGCGGGGTTGCCCTACTTTGACACCCTGCCCGGAGTATGCTATAGTTATACCGACAGTAACCATTCAGGCTTCCTCATCCCTCCCCGCCGCCTGCGGCGGCACCCCCTGAAGTTTGGCTTTGGGGGAAAGGGGGCAAAAATAAGATATAACCGCCTCCTGGCATGCGAAGAGAGATCAAAAGAAATTATTTTTCATTGCGGCGGCGAAGCCGCCGCAATGAAAAATATATTCATTTTATCCTTGCGAATGAAGAAGCCAAACTTCAGGGGAGGGGGTAGCGGCGAAGCCGGGGGTGGGGTGAGGCCGACCGAAAGGACTCATCATGGGTTCTTTGAAACTGGTGACCATTAAGGGCATTCCGATCCGGGTCCACATCACCTTTCCCCTGATTCTCCTCTGGGCTGCGGTCCAGTTCGGGCGGGGGCAGAGCAACATATGGCGGGGAGCGCTGTTCGGGGTGGTGGTGACCCTGCTTCTCTTCCTCTGCGTGGTCCTCCATGAACTGGCCCACAGCCTGTTCGCCATCCAGTTTGGCGGCCGCGTCAACGAAATCACCCTGCTTCCCCTGGGCGGTGTGGCCCAGATGGAGCGGCTCCCCGACCGTCCCTATCAGGAACTCCTGATGGCGCTGGCCGGGCCGGTGACCAGCGGGATCATTGGTGTCGGTCTGGCGTTTCTCACGCTGTTCCTTTTCCCCCTGCGGATATGGACCGATTTCCTGCGCGCCCTCTCGTCCGGCGGAACGCTCTCCTGGTCTTATCTGCTTCCTTATCTAGCGATCACCAACCTGTTTCTGGCGGGCTTTAACCTTCTTCCGGCCTTCCCGATGGACGGTGGGCGGGTGTTGCGGGCGGTCCTGGCGACGGTGATGCCCTACGGCCGTGCCACCGCTCTCGCTGTCCGCGTCGGGCAGGCGCTGGCGTGGATGCTGGGATTGCTGGGCCTCCTGAGTCGGGACGTACTTCTCATCCTGGTGGCTCTCTTCGTTTACGCTGGCGCCACCCAGGAGGGGCGCCTGGTCCAACTCAAAACGGTGCTGGCCGGGCTGCGGGTCCGTCAGGCCTATTCCCATTCCCCCCAGGCGGTCCACCCGGAAGACCCGCTGAGCCGTGCCGTGGACCTGATGCTGGAGGGCTTCCAGTCCGACTTTCCCGTCTGTGAGGAGGGCCGGCTGGTGGGGATGCTGACCCGCACCGGCGTCCTGCGGGGGCTGAAGGAATACGGCCCACAGGTCCCCATCCGGGCAGTGATGCAGCGGGAGTTCCCGATTGCCAGCCCGGAAGACGACCTTTTTGACATCCAGCAGCAGATGAGCGAACGGGGAGCCGAAGTGGTACCGGTGGTTGAGGCGGGCACCTTTCTGGGCCTGCTCACCCGGCAGGACCTGGAAGAGGCCTACCGTCTGGTGACCGTTTACCCATCCCTGCTCCCCCGGCGGCAGTGAACACCGGGGGAAAGGGTTCCAGGTGGCTGTCAAGGGGAAAACATGCACATCCAACCGGAATGGCCAGGGGGAGCGAAGGAGAAACCCGTCCGGGCGCTGGTGCTCTCGGGTGGGGGCGGGCGGGGCGCCTATGAATGCGGCGTCTACAAGTACATGGAGGAGGCCGGGCTGATCCCCGACATCCTGGTCGGCACCTCCATCGGCGCCATCAACGCGGCGGCCATCGCCTCCGGAAAGACGGCGCGGGACCTGGAGATGGCCTGGCTCTCCACCCGGACCCGGGACATCCAGCGCTTCTGGCGGTTGCGCCCCTGGCGGTCCATCTACGATACCTCCCCCTGGGCCCGCACGCTCCACCGGTTCATAGATTTTGACGCCCTGGCCCGGACCGAGAAGCATCTGCTCATCACCGCGACGGAAGTGGAAAAGGGCGACCTGCGCATCTTTGATAACCGGGAGATGGAGATTACGCCCGCTCATGTCCTGGCCAGTTGTTCCATCCCCCTGGTCTATCCCTGGACCCGCATCGGGGACTATCACTACTGGGACGGGGCGGTGATGGCCAACACGCCGCTGTCGGTAGCCATTGACGCTGGGGCCGACGAGGTCTACGTGGTCCTGCTCTCACCGGTGGGGGAGCGGTACATCCCCCCGCCCCGCTGGCCCTGGCATGCGTTCGCGGTGATGCTGGACCTGGCCCTCAGCGCCACGTTTGAAAACGACATCAAGCAACTGGAGCGGATTAATCGGCTGGTCGCTCAGGAGATGGACGAGAAGCACCGCTACATCCGATGCCGGGTGATTGTGCCCAGCCGGGAGATCGGGCTCCTGCAGATTCTTCGCTACGACCCCCGCACCAGCCGGGAACTGATAGACCTGGGGTATGAGGACGCCCGGGAAGCGTTGAGGGAGTGAGTTCGCAATGGAAGCGGAAATCCCGGTACAGAAGCAGGCCGCTCTGGACCGGTTCGTCCAGAAATTGCTCTCCGGACCCTGGAAAGACCGGATTGCCAAAATCATCCTGTTTGGCAGCGTCATGAAAGGGGAGGCAGGGCCGGAGAGTGATATAGACGTGCTGGTGTTTTCCGTAGATGGCCTGGAAGGGTTGCGGGATGCCTGTGCGGAGGCGGCCTTTGAGGTCGCAATAGAAACGGGAGAAGGCGTTGAACCGCTGGTTTACCCGCTGACCGAATATTTTACTCCCCGTTCCTATTTTCTCTACCGGGCCTCTCGTTCTGGAAAGGAGGTTTTCTCGGTGCCGGAACAAGAACTGAGACGACGGGAAGCGGATGCATTGCGGGGGCTGGCTCAGATGTATCTGGCCGGAGCCCGACGAGCCTTTGAGGTAGGCGACCTGCGGATTGCGATTGATGCCGCCTACAATGCGGCAGAATTGTGCGTGAAAGGGCTATTGCTTCTGAAACTGGATGACATTCCCGGTTCCCACGGCGGCCTGGTCGGTAAATTCGGCGAATGGTACGTGCAGCCCGGTGAACTGCCCCGCGATCTGGGGCGGCGATTGAACCGGGGCCTGGAGGCCCGGGCGAACGCGCGCTACAACTACGCGGCAAGTATATCCGAAGAGATGGCTCAGGACGTCTTGAGCCTGGCACAGGAGATGATCGGGCATCTGGAACGGATATTGCAGGAATAGCACGCACTACGCAGCACGCCATACGCATTATGGACTGGCTGGAAGTCAGCGTGGAGACGACGGGGGAGGGAGCAGAGGCGGTGGCGGAGGTGCTGAGCCGCTTCGCTCCCCAGGGGGTGGCACTGGAGGCTGGCCCGGAGGGCTTCGGGACCGGCCTCATTGTCGTCCGCGCCTACCTTCCGGCCGACGACCAGATGCCCCGGACCCGCCGCCGGGTGGAGGAAGCGCTCTGGCACCTGGGCCAGATTCTTCCTCTGCCCCCGCCGTCCTTCCGCATCGTCGCTGAGACCGACTGGGCGGAGGCCTGGAAGCAACATCTGACGGTCCTGCACGTGGGCCGGCGCCTGGTCATCCGCCCGTCCTGGCTGCCCTACGTCCCGGCGGCGGAGGAGGTGGTCGTAGAACTGGACCCGGGGATGGCCTTCGGTACCGGCACCCATCCGACCACACAGATGTGCCTGCTGGCCCTGGAGGACACCGTGCGTCCCGGCGCGCGCGTGCTGGACCTGGGGACGGGTTCGGGGATTCTGGCCATCGCGGCGGCCAAACTGGGGGCCGGGCGGGTGCTGGCACTGGATACGGACCCTCAGGCGGTCACGGTGGCCCGGGAGAACGTTCACCGCAATGGCGTCGCCGACCGGGTGCGCGTGGCCCGGGGGTCGCTGGCCCAGGCCATCGGCAGGTTTGACCTGATCGTGGTCAACATTCTGGCCCAGGTCATCGTGGACATGCTGGAGCAGGGCCTGGCCCGGCGCCTGGCGCCGGAGGGGCGAATGGTGGTCGCCGGGCTGTTGCTGGGGCAGGAGGAGGAAGTCCGGAATGCCTTGCAGAGGAATGGCCTGGTGATGGTCGGACGGCGGCAGATAGAAGACTGGGTGGCCCTGGAAGCGACCCGAAATTCGGCCCAGGAGACACCCCGCCGAATATGACAAATGTCATCTGCTTTTTCCTGGTTTCAGATACTTGACCGTTTTGCCGGACATGGTAGAATTAACGCCGCGATGGAGAGGGGGTGAAGGGGCCATGGAAGAGAATGCCGAGCCGCCATCTGCCGAAGCCGCCGCCCTTTTTGACAGGATGGCTGGTGAGTACGATGAGATTCGGGAATTCCCCTGGTATGCGTGGCTGTTTGCCCGGTTGCATACCCTGATCGTTCAAAACATTATCCGCCCCTACGCGCCGCGAACCGTCCTGGATGTGGGGTGCGGGACCGGATTCCAGTCGTTCCTGTACGCCGCTTTCGGAGCCCGCGTGGTCGGGATAGACGTATCTCCCCATATGGTTCGCATCGCGCAGGAAAAAACGGCGCAGTTTCCAGCCGAGCGGGTGAGCCTTCTCACCATCCCGGCGCCGTTCCCCTTTGTCCGTCCTTATAACCGGTGGATTCAGGAGCACCTGGACGGTGCAGGGTCGGGGAAATGCGTCTCTCCCACATTTGAAGTGGCAGACGCCCGGCGGCTTCCCTTTTCGGATGCGACCTTTGACCACATTAACTGCTGTGGGAGTATCCTCAGCCTGGTCCCGGAGCACTCCCGGGTCCTGACGGAAATAGCCCGGGTGCTGAAACCGGGGGGCACGCTGTTCCTGGAAGCCGAGGGGCGCTGGAACGGCGACCTGGTCTGGACCCTGGCGGACGCAATGGTGGGCGGGCGTCGGTATGGGATGCCCTGGAAACGAGCGCTGGTGCTGGTCCGGCCCCCATTTTCGGCGCCGGTGACCGTAGATTATCCGTTTGAACATGCCTGGCTGAAGTTGACCCTCTTTACCCGCCGGAGCCTTCAGCGGGATTTGCAGCGGCTGGGGTTGCGGGTGCTGAAAACCTGGACGGTTCATTCGTTGACGAACCTGATCCCCAGCCCGTCGCTCCACCGGCGGGATGTTCCCCCGGCCACCCTGGGGCTCTTTCGGGCCCTGGCCCGTGCCGAGGAGCGCATCCTGCTACCTCTCCCCGGGTGCAGTCTGGTGTTTATCGCGCGGAAGGGGTGAGAGAACAGATGTTTCGTTGCGGCGGCGAAGCTGCCGCAATGAAAAATAGATTCCGTTGTTCCCACATCTTCTCAAGGAGGTCTCTGCATGCGTCTCCGTATCCTGCCGAAAGAACAGGCCCCCAACCTGGTCCGCGCGCTGATGGCGGATTACCGCGTCTGGGGGCCGAAGGCGAAGGGGCCACAGTTCGCCTTTGAGCCCCTCTACGACCCCGCCGAGATGCGCCTGGACTACCATATCTCCATCCTCTCCCCCAAAGTGGCCCTGCAGCCACCCCAGGAACGGATCGCCGTCTTCCATCTGGACGACGGGTTCAGCGTGGAGCCGGTCCTGGAGGTAGAGCCGACGGTCATCTTCGGCATGCACACCTGCGACCTGCATGCCCTGGCGCTCCTGGACCGGGCCTTCTCCGCCGACTTTCCCGACGCCCATTACCTGGAGCGCCGCAAGCAGACGCTCATCATCAGCATGGAGTGCCTGCAGCCCTGCGACGAGCACTCCTTCTGCAAGAGTATGGGCACCTGGACGGCGGATGAGGGCTACGACCTGCACCTGACCGACATCGGCGATGCCTACACGGTCCACGTGGGCACCGGGGCCGGAGAGGCCCTGCTGGCGAAGTACGCCCCCCAGGCCCGCCCCGCCGCCGATGCGGACGTCCGGCGGCTCAACGAGGTGATGAGCGCTAAGTGGCCCCGTTTCCAGCACCGGCTGAACTTTGACGCCGCCGAACTTCCCTCCCTGCTGGCGACGGCCTACGACCACCCCATCTGGACGGAACTGGGCGACCGCTGTCTCTCCTGCGGCTCCTGCACCAACGTCTGCCCCACCTGCTACTGCTTCAACGTCATTGACTCCCCCGATCTGAGCCTCAAAGAGGCAGTCCGTATGCGCCGGTGGGACTCCTGTCAACTGGACGAGTTCGCCCGGGTCGCCAGCGGAGAGAACTTTCGGGAGGCGCGCGCCGCCCGCCAGCGCCATCGTATGTTCCGCAAGGGAAAGTGGCTCTACGAGCGCTTCGGCGAAATGGGCTGCGTGGGCTGCGGCCGCTGCATCCGTGCCTGCCTGACCCACATCAACATCGTGGACACCTTTAACGCCATCCACGCCTCTCAGCACAGGAGGTAGCCCGATGACGGACTCCATCTATGCCCCCAGAATGGCCCGCCTGGCCGACATCCGTCCGATGACGGAACTGGAGAAACTCTTCGTCGTGGAATTTCCGGACGGTGAGAGTCTTGGCCACCAGCCGGGCCAGTTCGTGATGCTCTCCATCCCCGGCGTGGGCGAGGCCCCCATCTCCATCTCTTCCTCTCCCAGCCGGTCCAACGGCCACTTTGAACTCTGCGTCCGCCGCATGGGCGATGTGACCGGGGCTCTGCACCGGATGAAGCCCGGCGACGCGGTGGGCATTCGCGGCCCCTTCGGCCACGGTTTCCCCATTGAGCAGATGCGCGGCCGGGACCTGCTCTTTGCCCCCGGCGGTCTGGGGCTGGCCCCCCTGCGCTCCCTCATCAACCAGGTCCTGGACGAACGGGGCTCCTTTGGCCGCGTCATCATCCTCTACGGTGCCAAGCGCCCGGCGGAACTCCTTTTCCGGGACGAACTGGAGCAGTGGGCCGCCCGCGACGATGTGGAATTCCACGTCACCGTGGACCGGGGCGACGAGACCTGGACGGGGAACATCGGCGTCATCACCACGCTGTTCCCGAAAATCACCGTGGACCCCCGCAACACCGTTGCCGTGACCTGCGGCCCGCCGATTATGTACCGCTTCGTGCTCATGGAGATGCTGGGCAAGGGCATCCCGGAGACCCAGATTTATCTCTCGCTGGAGCGGCGGATGAAGTGCGGCGTGGGCAAGTGTGGCCACTGCCAGATCAACAACCTCTACTGCTGCAAAGAAGGCCCCGTCTTCACCTACGCCCAGATCAAGAACATCCCGGAGGCGTTATAATGACTGCAGGAAGCAAGACGCAGGAGAAGCCCAAAGTGGCGTTTTTTGACTTCGCCAGTTGCGAAGGATGCCAGTTGACGGTGGTGGATGCCTTGCAGACCCACCTGGACCTGCTGGATGCGGTGGAGATTGTCAACTTCCGCGAGGCGATCTCCGACGACCGGTGGGACTTCCAGATTGCCTTCGTAGAGGGCTCCATCACCCGCCCGAGGGACGAGGAGCGGCTGAAGCGGATCCGGGAGCAGGCCCAGATTCTGGTCGCGCTGGGTGCCTGCGCCGATACCGGCTGCGTCAACGCGCTGAAGAATCTCCAGCCCCCGGAGGAGGTCCGCCACTACGTCTACGGGGAGCATGCCGACTGGTACGAGACCTACGCGGCCTGGCCCCTCAGCGCCGTCGTCAAAGTAGACGCCGTCGTCCCCGGTTGCCCCATTGACCGGGGGGAGTTCGTGGAGGTGGTGAAGGCCCTGCTGGTGGGCAAAAAGCCGCCCATCCCCGATTACCCCGTCTGCGTGGAGTGCAAACTGAAGGGCAACGTCTGCATCTTCCACACGGGTGGCATCTGCATGGGCCCGGTGACCCGCGCCGGCTGTGGCGCCATCTGCCCCACCTACGGCGACGGCTGCGAAGGGTGTCGGGGCCTGATCCCCCATCCCAACGAGAACGCGATGGAGGAGGTGCTGGACGAGGCCGGCCTCACCCTGGACGACATCATGCACTACTTCACGATGTTCAACGCGTATCGGGAAGTGGGGACCGGGAAATGGTAACCTTATGCTGGCCTGGGAGGAGTTCGGTTGCCAATGGGCTGTCATTTCCAGACCCTCCGAGTGAAAACTTCTGAAACGGAGAGAGCATTATGAAGACCTTGAACATAGACGTCCATTACGTCACCCGCGTGGAGGGCCACGGCAACATCGTCGTGGACGTGAAGAACGGCGAGGTGAAGGAATGTCGCTTTGAGGTCGTTGAAGCGCCGCGCTTCTTTGAGGCGTTCGTTCGCGGCCGTCCCTACCACGACATCAACCACATCGTCTCCCGGATTTGCGGCATCTGTTCGGTGGGTCACAGCACCACCAGCACCCAGGCCACCGAGAAGGCGCTGGGGGTGGAACTGACGGAGCAGGGCTGGCTCCTGCGGAAACTGCTCTTTCACGGCGAAATCCTGGATAGCCACATCCTTCATACGTACTACCTGGTGGCGCCCGATTTCTTCGGTGTTCCCAGTGTCATCCCGCTGGTGGAGACCCATCGGGAGGTGGTGGAGCGGGCGCTGCGGCTGAAGAAACTGTCCGGCGACCTCTGCGCGATGGTTGCCGGGCGCCACACCCATCCCTGTGCGCTGGTCGTCGGCGGGTTCACCCACACCCCCACCGCGCGGGAACTACGGGAAATGCGGGAGCGTCTGGTTGCCGCCCGCGCTGATATGGACGTCACCGTGGACCTGTTTGCGTCGCTCCCCTGGCCCCAGTTTGAGCGGGAGACGGAATACGTCAGCCTGCACAAGGACGACGAGTATGCCTTCATCGGCGGCGAAATCGTCACCTCCGACGGCTTCCGCTACCCGATTGAGGATTATAGAAAGGTCACCAACGAGTACTGTGTCCCCTTCTCCACGGCCAAGTGGACGAAGCACAACCGGGAGTCCTACATGGTCGGCGCGCTGGCCCGCTTCAACAACAACTACGACCAGCTCCACCCGCGGGCCAAAGAGGCGGCGGCGAAACTGGGGATGAAGCCCATCGTCACCAACCCGTTCCTGAACACGGCGGCCCAGGTGGTGGAGATGGTCCACTGTGTGGAGGACTCCATCCGCATCATAGACGAGTTGCTGACTCGCGGGGTGCGGGAAGAGAAACCGGTGCCGGTTCAGGTGCGGGCCGGAGAGGGAGTGGGGGCGTGCGAAGTGCCCCGCGGCATCCTTTTCCACCACTACGTCTACGATGAGAAGGGCATTTGCCGGGAGGCGAACTGCATTATCCCCACCAATCAGAACATCGCCAATATCAACGCCGACATCCGCGCGCTGGTCCCGCAGATTCTGGACCGACCGCAGGAGGAGGTGCGGCTGCTCTTGGAGATGCTGGTGCGGGCCTACGACCCCTGCATCTCCTGCTCCACCCACTTCCTGATGGTGGAGTTTGTGTGATCGCGTATCGCGGTATCGCGTATCGCGTATCGCGTATCGCGTATCG
>JBBIKR010000041.1:0-17432 GCA_037445395.1 Thermoflexales bacterium | reverse complement strand
TTTGTGTGATCGCGTATCGCGGTATCGCGTATCGCGTATCGCGTATCGCGTATCGTTTGTCGTGCATCGGTCATCGTGGATTAGGGGTGACTATCGCTGATACAGGCCATGGGGGGGAGATGCCATTTCGCTTTGAGACTCTGGAGATATGGCATCTGGCACGAGAATATGCGACACATATCTATGCCATCACCGCGCGCTTCCCTGTCCACGAGCGGTATGCGCTGGCGGATCAGTTGAACCGTGCGGCAAATTCGGTGGTTTTGAACATCGCCGAAGGGGCTGGGCAGGATACGCCGACTCAATTTAACCGGTTCCTGGGATTTGCCTCGGCTTCGGTCTGCGAGGTGGTCAGCGGGCTCTTCCTGGCGCTGGATCGGAAGTACATAGACGAAGCGATCCATGCCCAGTTATACGAAGAAGGGGACCGTCTGATTCGCTCTATCACCAACTTCCGCAAAACCCTGCGCGGGTAGCGTATGCGGTGCGATGCTTGATAAGCGATACGCGATTTCCGATGCGTGATTTCCGATACGCGATTTGCGATATGCGATATGCGATATGCGATATGCGATATGCGAACCATCATCCTCGGTCTGGGTAACCCCCTGCGGGGGGACGATGGGGTTGGTCCCCGGGTGGTGGCGGAACTCCTCCGCCGGGGGTTGCCCGACGGCGTGACGGCGGTGGACGGCGGGATGGGGGGACTGGACCTGCTGCATCTGCTGGAGGGCTGGGAGCGGGCGGTCATCGTGGACGCGGCAGTCCTGGGACGGAACCCCGGCGAGTTTCTCCGCTTCACTCCAGAGGAGGTCCACCTGGTCGGGAGCCTGGTCTCCCTCTCCAGCCACACCGCCGGGCTGGCCGACGCCCTGGCCCTGGCCCGCGCGCTGGGCCGGGAACTTCCGGACATCGTCATCTACGGTGTCCAGCCGGAGCGAATGGACTGGGAGGAGGGGCTCAGCCCGGCCTTGGAGGCGGCCCTGCCGCAAATCGTCACGGCAATTCTGGAGGAAATCCTGTGAATTTTTGTGATGGTGGCGCATCCGCCGTCACAAAAATGACCACTCTTCGGAAGGAGCGAGTCATGCCCGACAAAATCCTGATCGTTGAAGACGACCCCGATATGGTCACTGCGCTGCGGATGCCCCTGGAGGCCAACGGCTATGAGGTGTACGTCGCCTCTTCGGGCCAGGAGGGGTTGCAGAAAGTCAAAGAAGTCAACCCCGACCTGATTATCCTGGACGTGATGATGGAGACGACGACCGCTGGCTTCCAGGTCTCCCTGCAACTGCGCAGCCCCGACCCGAAATCCGAATACGCTCCATATCGCAACATTCCCATCCTCATCCTGACGGCCATCCACACCACTACTTCCCTGCGCTTCGGGCCGGACGAGGCGTACCTGCCGGTGGACGACTTTGTGGATAAGCCGATAGACCCGGAGGTACTGCTGGGCAAGGTCCGCGCGCTGATTCAGAAGTCGCGGGCGCAGGGGTGATTCGTTGAACAGGGCAACGTGCCGGGCACTTCCGGAAGTGCCCGGCACGTTCCTGCGTTTTCCTCTTTCCTCACCCCTCCCCCGCCGCCTGCGGCGGCACCCCCTCCCTGAAGTTTGGCCTTTTTCGGGGTATGGGCTAGAAAATCTCCACCCCCCCCGGCGAGGTGAGAAGAATAAAAAGAAAATAATTTCGTTGCGGCGGCGAAGCCGCCGCAACGAAATTATGGCCAGGGAAGCAGTCAGGTGCCTATGCGGAGGGCCCACAGGCAAAAAGCCAAACTTTGGGGGAGGGGGTAGCGGCGAAGGGCCACGCCGAGCCTGCGGCCCCGAGGCCTCAGGCCGAGGGGGCTTCTCGGCCCGAGGGGGCTTTCGCCCGAGGCGCCGCTGGGAGTGGGGTGAGGCTGAATGGTTACCCCCGAGTGAGGATCGGCGTCAGCCGTTCCGTTCGCTCTGCGTGGAGCCGGAGGGCGAGCGCGGTGAGGGTTTCCGAAGAGGATGTGCTGGACCTGCTGATGGCCGCGGCGATGACCATCTCGGTTGCCGACGCCGCAGCCGTCTTGCTACTGGGGGATGAGAGGGGCCTGCGGGCGGCGGCCCGCCGGGGTCTGCCGGAGGATTTCCCGCTGACGGAAAGCTCCCCTGACCCGGAGGCCCTTTCCGGAGGGCCTGTCTGGGGCACGGCGGGAGAGCCGGGCATTCTCCTCCCGGAAGGTTTTTCCCATTTCCTCTGTGTCCCCCTGACCATGGCTGAGCGGCCCCTGGGGGTGCTGCGGGTCTACCGGCGCGCGGATATTCCGTTCTCCTCTGCGGACGCGGAACGATTGCTGGCGCTGGTCGCGCTGGGCGCGGCCGCTCTTCAGGCGGCGCAGGGGATGGCAGAACTGGAGCGGATTGAAGCGGCCAAAACTCGCTTCATCCATGTGGCCACCCATGAACTCCGCTCTCCCATCGCGGTGGCCCAGTCCCTGGTGCGCAACGTCGTCCGGGGCTACGCTGGCCCGCTCACGGACCAGCAGAAGGACCTCTTCGCCCGCATCTCGGCGCGGCTGGATTTCCTGGAGCGCCTGGTCAACGACCTGCTGGACCTGGCCGCCAGCCGGGCGCCGGAACTGGCAGAAGAGGAGTGCGCGGTCGCCCTCAACAGTTCCGTGGGACGGGCCGTCCTCCTGCTGATGCCTCGGGCCGACGAGAAGGGGGTGAATCTGGTCGCCCGCCCCTGCAGTGAGGAACTGGCCGTCTGGGGAACGGAGGAGGGGCTGGACCGCATCTTCGTCAACCTGATAGAGAACGGGATCAAGTACACCCCGCCGGGCGGGACGGTGACCGTCACCATGGGACGCGAGGGGGAGGAGGTCTGGGTGCGGGTTGCCGATACCGGCATCGGCATCCCGCCGGAGGCCATGCCGCATCTC
Source organism: Thermoflexales bacterium (assembly GCA_037445395.1). Lineage (GTDB taxonomy): Bacteria > Chloroflexota > Anaerolineae > B4-G1 > DUEL01 > SpSt-77. The sequence continues at coordinate 14,519 of JBBIKR010000041.1, read as the reverse complement.
TTTGAGGAGTTCTACCGCGCCCCTAACGCCCGCGCCGTCAACGCCGTCGGCACCGGCCTGGGGCTGACCATCGTGAAGGAACTGGTGGAGCGTTATAAAGGACGGATTGAGGTAGAGAGCGAAGTGGGGAAAGGCACGACCTTCACGGTCACTTTCCCGGTGGCCGGCCCCCCGACGTGTGGGTTTTGAGGTTGACCATTTCTTTCAGCCGCAGCCCGTCCTCCCACATGGAGATGTTGTTGAAGAGGACGTAGACGGTCTCAAACGGCCGGCACCATTCCAGGACCTGTTGCAGGTCGGCGTCGGTGAAACGGTAGCGGTATCCGCCGATGCCGTGCAGCCGGAAGTAGGCCACCCCGGCGGTGAGGGGCTGACGGACGAACGGGTCCACACAGTGAATCAGGTCCAGGTCGCGGCACAATGCCGCGACCGTTTCGTCTCTCCAGGGGCCGCGCGGTTCCCAGGCAAAGCGCATCCCGCCCCGGTCCACCGTCGTGAAGAACTGCCGCAGCGCGGCGATGTTCTCCGGCGTCGGGGTGAAGGTAGCGGGGCACTGGAAGACGACGATGGGGGCTTCCAGAGCCAGTGCCACCTCCCGGGTCCGCTCCCAGGCATCCAGTACCTCAGGGGTGGGGCGGAATCCGCCGTAGCGGTCTCGCCGGTCAGGGGGGATGGAGAGGCCGGACCGGCGGTATGTGGGACTGGTGGGCGGGTGGGTGACCAGTTGCCAGGCCTTCAGCGTGAAGATGAAATCCGGCGGGGCCTCTTCCCGCCACCGTCGGGCCGTTTCCGGGCGCGGCGGCTTGTAGAAGGTCTGCTGGACCTCCACCAGGGAGAAATGCCGGAAGCAGGCGGCTCGCCCCTTCGGAAATCCGCAACAACCGACGTGGATCACAGGAACATCTCCATAAAAACCTCGTCCTCGTACTGGCCGTCTATCCGGACCTGCCGGGTCAGGACGCCGCAGGGGGTGAACCCCAGCGACCGGTAGAAGGCCTGCGCGCGCCGGTTCCCCGCCCGTACGAAGATCACCAGTTTCTCATAGCCGTGGGCGCGGGCGAAGGCCAGCGTGTGCTCCGCCAGACGGCGGCTGATCCCCCGCCCGCGCCATTCCGGCAGGACGAACGTCCCCAGAGTTCCCACGTGGTCAAAGGAATCGGTGTAGCGGACCCACAGGTCCAGGGACTGGAAGCCAACGATGCGACCTTCCACCTCGGCCACGAAGACCCCTTCCCGCTCCGAGAGAGAGGCGATGTATTCCCGCTCCTGTTCGGGGCTGAAGGGGCGGTTGACGGCGGTGTAGACCCGTTCCGCGCAGATGACCTCCCAGATGGCGGAGATGGCCTCTGCATCGTCGGGCGTCGCGCGGCGGATGCGGACCTCGGTCATTTCCGTGCATTCCCTCCAGAAGCCGTTGGTGATTTTATCCCCGGACATCCGGACCTGGGTTTTCGGGTGGATGTCCTGTTACTGAACTTTGGACAAAAATATCCCTGTCCCGGTGGTAGGCCGGGATTAACGCTGTGCCTTCAAAATAATCTCAATTGAGCCGGGAGGCCGCCGATGAGCCCTGAGAAGCCCCTTTTCGAACCACTTTCTGCCGGGCGCGGGGGGCCAGGCGCATCCCCTTCGGCTGCCCTCGGGGTTTTCCTCGGGGTTGGAGCCGACGGGCCGGAGTGCCCAACTGCCCGATGATTCGCTCCATATTGCCCACATCCGGCGTCTGGTATGCGGTGACCAGAAGATTCCGCTTCAAGAACCGGTGGCCGTGCTCCTGGTGGGAACGCTGGAAATACGCCTGCACCACTGCCCGCAAGGGCCACTCCTCCTGGCAAGGGCCGAACAGGGCCAGCCAGAGCGGCCGGGGATGGACTATTTCCCCCTCCGGAGTGGTGCCCAGACCCGGAAGAGGGTGAAGGGGCATCGATGCATCGGCCATTGCCGACTCCCCCGCATCTGCATCCCTCGCCACGCCTGCAGGTGAACCACCAGGCGGTGACCCCGGTGGTCCGTCTTCTCCCGGGTCTCCTCGGCATCGGGCTGGGGCCAGGTGGCGGGGTCGTCCAGGGCGAACCGCTCTCCATACCAGCGGGGATGCCCACGGGCTGCCCGTGCGTTCCCCGGCGGGCAGAAGAAGACCCGGTTGCCGCGCACCCGCACCACCACATTGGTTTCTCTCTCCGCCAGCAGCCGGAACGGGCGCCGGCGGGGTGGCGGAAGGAAGTCGGCAAAGAGGGCCATGAGATGCGTATCCCGGAGGGGGAAATAGCGAATGGCTTTATAGAGCCCGCTATAGTGCCGACCACGAAAGGCGGCCTGGAGGCTCAGTTCCACCACCGACTGCACCCGTTCGGCGCTGGAGAGGGCGTCGATCAGGTCCGTGATCCCATCGGCCCAATTGTAAAGGTGCAGCAAGTGATAAACCCGATTCCGGAATTCGGGCAAGGCACTTGCGCCCACATCTATACTATGCCCTATTTTCGGGAATGCCGCAAGTGTAATCCCTCAATTCCGGAAGTTAGTCCAAAGTCCAGTTATCCAAAGATTCAGGCTTGACAGAGTATTAGCGCTTGATCACAACGGGCAAATAGACTCGCTGAATCTGGTATTGGTAGGCCTGCGTGGGCGGGATGTTCCGGTCAGGTGTTCCGTCATTGTTATCATCCAGCACCAGCGTGTAGTTGGGTGTGGTCATGGTAATTTGCCCGGTCGTCGTAGTGAAAACAGCCACATTGTCGTAAATCAACGTTTGCACTTCGGTCGCCGACGTGGCGCGGGAGATAATCAGATCAAAAGTGCCGTTTCCGGTGCCTTTGAGTTCAAGGCGGGCCATATCAGTCCCTGGATAAAGCACCGCCTTGGCTTCAGTGGCGGTTCTCACCTGGGCGCCAGGGATCTCGGTCACGGGGGTGCCATCGTCTAAAAAGCCGGCCCGTAATCCCTGACTGTTAATTGCCCGCATGTAGATAGGCGAACGCGCCACGATGGCCGTGGTGGGCATTTGCCGGTAGGTCAATTCCTCAACCGCGCCGCGCACAAAATTGCCCAGCTCTTCGCCGCAACTGACGGCTGAATCAAACAGCTGGACGCCATCCAATACCAGCGTGATGAGCAGTTGGTGGGGGGTGGAAACTTTAAGAACTTCCACGGCTATGGCCACGCCGGCATCCACGAAGAAACTGACGACGCTTTTAAGGCAGTCAAAGCCACCGCTCTGATTGCAGGCTCTAAAGATGGAGTTGGAGTGTTGCAAGAAAATTTTGCCGGCTTCCAGAGAAGCATTCAACTTCCCGGTGGTTACTACATTGACCAAAGTGAACAGCAGGTCAATCGGGAGGCCCTTACATTCATGCCAGGCGTCACAGGTCTGAATGGTGATCGCTTTGGTCTTGCAATTGTTGGTGGGATTACTTTCGGGATCATCAAAGGTGACGCAGGCCGTGATCTGATCAATGCTGGTGCGGGTGAAATAGAAAGAATCAACAGTGAAAGTTTCAGTGTCGCCGGTCAGGACGGGGTTGATGTGACCTGGGAATCGCCAGGCCCATTGGTCACCGTGGGCGCTATCTTGGGCAGTGAGATCAAGGTATATCAGGCCGGAACGGGTCATGAAATCGGGGCCGAGATTGTGGACGGTGACCATGATTCTGGCATCTTCCATTTTCTCCGGTTCGGCAGGGGACCAGGTAAACAGGCTGATTTCAAAATCAGGCCAGAAACTGCTGGCATTGCTTTTCCACCAGGCCACCTGGCTGACATCCTTGCCGACGGCGATAAGATCGGCATCCCCGTCACCGTCCAGATCGGCGGCCCTGGCCGAGTTGGCGCCATCCAGGTAAGCATCAATCACATGCATGGTGAAGTTGTGGTTGCCGCCGTTCTCAAACCAGGCCAGGAATTCATTGGGAGCGCCCACGACTCCCGGTGGATCGGCTGTGCCTACTACGTCTATATCCCCGTCACGATCCAGATCCACCGGGTATGCAGAGGTAGAATAGGTGAAATCGGTGGAGAGGGAATACGCCGTAAATTGCAAATTGCCGTTATTCTCGCACCAGTAGATCAAACTGCCAGAAGTGAGAATATCCACATCGCCATCATTATCCATATCTACAGTTACCGGCTTGACCCCCGGGCAGGATGAGAGCGGGTGCCTGGTAAAATTCTGATAGCCATCGTTTGACCACCAGGCGATACCACCGTAATCCCCACCACTGACCAAATCCAGGTCACCATCTTTGTCCATATCCACGCTGCTCAGCGCCAGGGCCCCTGAGCCATAGGTGGAGGTATTGCCGATCAGGTACCGGGTAAAGGTCTGGCTGCCGTTGTTTTTGAACCAGACCAATTGATCATAAGTATAACCGGCTCCCAGCACGTCCAGATCGTTATCCTGATCCAGGTCTATGGGGAACACTGACCAGGCACCGGTTAAAGGCCCGATGGCCCGCCCGGTAAAACTCTGAGCACCGTTATTTTGCAACCAGCTCAGGTTATCCCCACTGGCTATTAACAGGTCCATACTCCCATCCCGGTTGACATCGGCTCCGGCCAGGGCGCGGCAGGAGCCGGAAGCAAAGAGGGTGTGCTTGCTGAAACCGCCGCTGCCGTTGTTTTCCCACCACCACAGACCACCGGATGAGTTGGACGCGGCCACGATGTCGTGATCGCCGTCGCTATCCAGATCAAGGGCAAGGGTGACATAGGCGTTGCTCAGCGTGGTATCCAGTGTGGTTTTAGTGAATGACAGGGCCGTCGGGCTGACCTGGCTGCGTACTACCGGACTGCCCGGTAACAACAGACCGCTAACGATCACGCTGGTGACGAAACGGTAAAAACGGGTTTGGGAGATCATCACAGTGTTCCTTATCCTTGTCTCTGTCAGGCTTAGATTGGTTCTTAGAATCTGCCGCCTAACGGCATGCCGCTCAGCCGCGCCGGCCGGGTAGCAGGGAGGGTTAGCCTGCCCTGTTTTCCCGAAGGGGCCTGTTCTTCTTCAACCATAGCAGTCCGATGATTGCCGCAATGAGCACAACCGTTCTGATCAAGCTTGCTTCCATGCCGAATTCACCCCCGCTTAGCCAGTGAGAACCAAAAGTACTTGACACAAACAGGGTTGTGCCATCCAGCCCCATACTGCTAACCGAAATGCCAGAGTTCGGCAGACCAGCAATGAAAAACTGCGCGAAATTCCAACCGGCATGCCAGCCAATCGGCACCCAAAGCGACCGTAGCCACAGGAGACTCAAGGCATACGTCGTAGCCGAGAGCATAATGTTGATCGCTCCCAAAGGTTCAGCATTCGGGTTGAGTAGATGCAATCCACCAAACAAAAGCGAAGTGACAACGATTGCAGGAACCACACCCCAGCCCCGTTTGACATTTTGAAACCAGTAGCCGCGATTCAGGGCTTCCTCAACAATCGGTCCCAGAATGGATGAGGCTAACAACCATCCCACGGCCATCAGAACCGTTCTGGGCGGCACACTTGCCAACCCCCAGCGAGGCTCTACCACGCCAATGATGACCATCCCGCCAAAGACCAGTAGCACTTCCACCAGGCCAGCAGCAAGGCCCCCCGCCAGGAACCTCCACTGCCTTCGCGAGAACGTCCACCACATATCCTTGAGCCGTTTGCGTTCAAGCCAGCGCCACGCCAGCAACACGAGCAAGAGATTCACGCTGAACAAGATGATCAAGCCGATGATCTTTCCATCTGGAGAGATGGTGTTGAGCGTCTTTCCATGAAAGTCAATGTCCAACCAATGGAGGGTGTCTACCAAGAGCGCGAGGACGAGCCAGCCGACGATATTGCCCACAAGGCCCATCATCAGGATGATTTGCAGAATCAGGACTCGCACAATAGGCCATACTCGCTCAGACAGAAATGATTCCCCTGATGCCATTTTCTGCACTCCTTGAATGATATGCGTTGTTGTACAGACATCGATTACAGTAGAGCAGGCTAAATGGGATTAGGCTGACGATTCCCGCATAACGGCTGCTATCCGGCAATCGTCCACCGAAACAGCGGATTTTGGGCATTTGCCCAAAACGCGCCAGAACTGTGGCATTATCCACCTGAATAGCAGAAATTTGACAGGTTCACCACCTCCTTGTCATACCTGACCGGGTTCAACCCGAACAGGCCGATGGTTCGCGCCGATGGACATCAAAGGACAACGAGAGATCGGCGGATTTCATTCAGGGAAGAAGGGCAGTGGATTGAGAGGGGATGAGAGAGGCTATCCGAGTGGGATGAGGGAAGAACGGAGTGGTTCTGGAGATGCTCTGAACCCTCCGGGTTGGCGGAATCCATTGCGTTCCTTTCCTGGATGAAATGGGTTGAACAGAAAGCAAAAGCGGCTCCCACCAGGAGTTGACGGGAGCCGCCTTCTGTGGCACGCTAAAGGTGACCTCCGTGCACCTCTACCGGTGTGGGGACTGGCCTCACGAGGCAGAGCCCCTCGGGTCGTGCCCTGGTCGGTACCGCAGTCGCCGCCGAGGGCTTTAAATTGGAAAGATAAATTGCTTTTCTGCACGCTTGCGCCGTAATTTGCCCTCTTTGGGCAAGAAAGGGATACGGGGTTTTGCGGGCAGGCGGAGCCTACCCGCAAAACCCCTTTCTCAGAGAAGCCGCTCCGTCCATGCCACCTGCAAGCGATGTGCCTTAGCGCAACACCACGGGCAGAAAGACGGCATACTGACCAGGCGTCACCAGGATTGTCGCCGCATCGGCCAGAGGTGGATGTCCGGAGTCCGTAGCAAGCAGCCGGATACGGTACGAGCAGGGCTGGATGTCCGACTCGGCAGGCACCAGCCGCAGGATGCCGGTGCCGTCTCCGTTGTCTGTCAGGGTGGCGAAGCCCACGCTCCGATCCAGGGTCAGCGAGATTGGCCCCCCATCGGGATCGGTTGCCGAGACGGGTATCTGGGTCACCCGGCCGACAGGGGCTACCAGACGGTTGGGGGCGACTAGGTCAGGAGCCTGGTTGCCGGGCGCCGACCTGGCGATCCAGACGCGCCCAAAGTAGTTCGTCTGGCTGTCAGCCCAGGAGAGGTCGGAGAGACGCAGGTCGGCCCCCACATTCTGGCGGCCCCCGAAGTAGGCATCGGTGAGGTGAAACGTGTGACGCCTCCACCGGCCTGTGTTCTGCAGTTGCACTGGCGGGACGGCAGTATACGGCGCGGTAACGCCGTCGTACTCCAGCATCCATTGGTCACCGCCACCGTCATAGTACTCCACGGTCACCCAGACTTCGGAAGGCGTCGCGCTGATAAAGGCGTCGTTCACTTCCAGGTAGATATAGTACGAAGGCGGCACGGTCGTGCGGTCGGGATGGGCAGCCTCCCGTCCGGCCAGGTAGGTTACCAGCCACGCGCCGTCGGCGTAGTTGAATGCAGGCCTCAGCCCCTGCATGAAGGGATACTGCCCCAGGTCCAGCCAGACGGTGTCGGCCCGGCTGTAGTCGCTTGCCCGCCAGCGCTGGATGTACTGGGCGGTGGCGGTAATGTAGGTACGGCCGTACTCCCGGCTGGCCGCGATGTCGGTCCCCTCGTGGAACTCGTTCCACGTCTCAATGGAGACCAGCGTTGCGGCGGAACTGGCTATCGCCTCCCAGCCCTCTTCGTAGAACTCGCCGCACTCCCGATCACGCACCCGGGGGTTGGGGCGGCCATAGACGGCTGTTTCATCATACCCAGGGCCGACGCTGCCAATCTGCCCTATGGTTGCCGGCCCGTTGAGGGCAACGCCCCACTGATACGCGCCATCGGTCTGCACCCCTGTCCAGGACACCTCTCGCACGATGTAGGGCGTTGTCCCGAAATCGGTCTGGAAGCGCTGAGCCACGTGATCAAAAGTGCTCTGGTCATAGGCGCTTACGTACTCGGCGGTGTACAGGAAGACGATGGGGCGGCCGTCTATCATTGCCCACAGGTCCTGGGGCACCCGGTGAAAGAAATCCGACATCATGCTGTAGAGGAGCGCCTTGCCGGCCGAAGTCGTCAGGTTCGGCGGAATTCCCCCGTTCTGGTCCCGCAGGGCGGTGGTGTCGTAGAACATACCGATCTTGGGGGGCGCATACCCATCGGCGATCATTTCCTGTTCGGCCAGGACAAGTTTCTGTAGGCCCGTCTGGCTCCAGAATAACTGGCTGCTATTGCCCCAGTAGACCGGCAACACGACGTCAATCCGGGCCGCCATCATATCCAGCAACTCACGCCGGTGCCAGGAGACCTCCTTGTAACTGTAGTTGCTCAGGTAAGCGTCTGGGGGATGATCGGTCAGGGCATCGGAGCCGTCGGGGTCAACGAAATGGAGGCTGGTGTAGACATCATACCAGTAGAAGTAGTAGGCAGCCACAACCTTATCGCCCGTCGTCCAGGAGGAGGACACCGCGGGGGTCGGCCCAGCAGGTGGCGGAGACCATCCCAGGGCCAGGATAACAAGGGAAAGAGTGAGCGATATCTTTTTCATATGCCTTTGCCTGTTCTCTCAGCAGGCGTCAGCCGCCTGAACTGTGAATCTTATTACGGCTTGAAGATTTTTGAAAAGCCCCGGGTTAGACGGCAGGCTCTGGTCACCTCCCGCATCGTTCCTCTGTCAACAACTCACTTCAAGATCAGCGGCAAATAGGTCTTGAAAGCGAAAGTGACCATGGAGACCTTTGCCACAAAGGCGTCCGATGATCCGCCATTGTAGGTGAGGTCGGGACCGACGGTCTCCGGGAAGGTCGCCTCAGTGGAATTGGTATAACCCGTGATATAGGCGTTGCCGGCCGAGTCTACGGCGATGCCTTGGCCGTCTTCACTGGTGCTGCCACCGATGTAGCCGGCATAGGCCAGCCCTGTACCATCAGCCTTGACCTTCGCCACGAACGCATCAGAATGGCCGCCGTTGAAGGTGAGGTCGGGGCCTTCCGTAACAGGGAAGGACGCCTCGTTGGATACGGTATAACCCGTGATATAGGCGTTGCCAGCCGGGTCCACGGCGATGCCTTCGCCCCAATCACTGCCGCTGCCGCCGATATAGCCGCAGTAGACCAAACCCGTGCCGTCCGCGCGCACCTTTGCCACGAAGGCGTCTATCCAACCGTTGAACGTCGTGTCGGGCCCGCCAACGACCGGGAAAGTGGCGTCGCTAGACGCAGCGCCACCCACGACGTAGGCGTAGCCCGCTCCATCCAGGGCAATGCCATGACCCCTGTCTGCTTCGCTGCCGCCAATGTAGCCGGCATACACCAACCCACTCCCATCCGCCTTCACCTTCGCGATGAAGGCATCCACCCCGCCAACATCATTATAGGTGAGGTCGGGGCCAACGGTCACCGGGAAGGTCCCCTCGTCAGATTCGGTGTCCCCTGCGACGTAAGCATAGCCCTCCGAGTCCACGGCGATCCCATCGGCAGTATCGATCTCGCTGCCGCCGATGTAGCCGGCATAGACCAGGCCGCTGCCATCCGCCGCCACCTTTGCCACAAAAGCGTCCCACCTACCGTTGTAGGTGAGGTCGGGGCCGACGGTCGCCGGGAAGGTCCCCTCGGACGAGTAGGTTTGTCCCGCCACGTAGGCATTGCCCGCCGATTCCACGGCTATGTCATAGGCAGTTTCTATCTCGCTGCCGCCGATGTATCCGGAATAGTCCATGCCGGTGCCATCAGCGCTCACCTTTGCCACGAAAGCATCGTCGTCGCCGTTGAAGGTGAGGTCAGGTCCGACCGTCACAGGGAAGGAAGTCTCGCGGGAGTGGGTGTCGCCCGTGACGTAGGCGTTGCCCGCCAAATCCACCGTAATGCCTTCGCCTGCGTCGTCGCCGATGCCGCCGATGTAACCGGCGTACACCAGCCCTGTGCCGTCCGCTCTGATTTTCACCACAAAGGCGTCCCAATAAGTTCCGCCGTTATGAGTAAGGTCAGGCCCCACGGTCACAGGGAAAGTTGCCTCAGTGGATAATGTGTAGCCCGTAATGTAGGCATTGCCGGCCGAGTCTACTGCAATGTCATCGCCCGTGTCTTGATCGCTGCCGCCGATGTAGCCACAATAAACCAGCACCGCCGGGTCAATCACCAGCGGCAGGGTGGGGTCGTATGCGCCCACCCAGAATCCGTAGGTTGACTCGCCCGCGCCCGACGTCGCGGCGTCCTCCAGCACATAGCCCACCGACACCGGCACGCGCTTTCCATTCACTTCTTGATAGGCAAGCGGGGCGTCGTCCTGGAATCCCCCGGCGGGCGTGCTCACCTCCAGTTGCCCCGCCTCGTTCAGGCGCACGTGCGCGCCGCGATAGGCCAGCCGGATGCGCGCCGGGTCGGCGCCAGGCCGGACGACGAACTCGTACTTGAGCCGATGGACCGTGCCGCTATATTCCAGGTCAATCCCTTCCCACAGATCGCGATAGACGACTTGTGAGAAGGTCGGCAACCCGGTGTGCCACTCGTCGCGCGGGCCCTTGAAGTACGAGATGACCGCCTCGGTCTGCGCCTGCCCAACAGGACGCACGGGATTCGCATCCACAAAGTCCAGTTTGACAACCCAGCGCGACTCGGCAGAAGTCAGCGCGAAGGTGACGCCATTGGGCGCGAAGTAGAGCGTCTTGTCACGCCCCTGAACATAGTAGGCGACGCGGTCATCATCTATTTGCCCCTGGTTGGCGACAAAGTAGAGCGGCATCTGGCCCCAATCGGCCTGGACACGCGTCACCCCGTCCATGATTGGCGCGGGTGACGCAGGTGGCGCCAGCAGCATGGCGAGCAAAAAGATTGTCAAGACCGAGAGTTTCGTTTGCATTTGGCTCCTTTCTTTTTGTTGGACTGATGTTGCGGGCTGCCGCCCAACGGTTTTGTAGGACCTGAATTTTTCCCTGGACTTCCGCGTATTATTGTAGCAGAATGGACTGCCAGATGACTGCCAGAGAATACCGCGTTTGCCGGTATTATCGGCGGCGGGGCCATATTGGGGGGAAAAACAGACCGGGGCGGGGCGAAAGGCCCGCCCCGGTCTGCTCTCCAAAGGGACTCTCCGCCCCGTCTCAGCCCGATATCTCCGCTTCTATCCGCCGCAGGTCGTCCGCGTGGGCCTGGATTTTCCGCAGCGCGGCCACCGCGTCATCTATCCCCTGGCGTCCGGCCCGGAAGACGCACTCGTCCAGCCAGACCGCCTCCCGCAGACAGGCCCGCTCCGCCTCCGGAAAGCGCATCCGCTCAAAGTCAAAGTACTCCGGAAACGCGCTGGGGACCGGCAGCCGGGAGAGTCGGGGCAGGAAATAGTCATCCGATTGTCACCACCTCGCCGGTTTTGCTGGATTGATACGCGGCATCCACGACCTTCATGTTCACCCATCCCTCCAGACCGCCGGGGATCGGCGCGCGGCCCTGGCGGATGCAGTCCACAAAGTAGGCCATCTGGTCATCGTACATGCTCTGCGGGCAATGGGGGTCGCGCACCGGCGGGAAGCCGGAGGGTACTTCCTGCCCCCCAACCACCAATCGGGTGGGGAAGACCTGCCCGAACCCGGCGGTGCCGTAGAGTTGGGTGGCCGCCTCCGGCCCGTCGGCGTAGGGCTGCCACCAGCCCGACTCTATGACCGAGACCGCGCCGTTGTCCCAGTTGACGATGAGCACACCCGTGTCGTCCACGTCGTAGTCGCCGTAGTGGGTGCCGACACGGGCGTAGACGCTCACCGGTTGCGGGTCGCCCATGAGGAAGCGGGCCGTGTCCAGCGCGTGGATGCCCATGTCGGCCATCGCCCCGCCGCCCGCAAACTGCTTCTGGGTGAACCAGCCCGCCGGGCCCCAGTTGACGTGCACGCCGTACCCTTTAGTGCGGACGATACGGCCCAGGCGTCCGGCCTCCACCTGCCCGCGCAGCCAGCGCACCTCGGGGTCAAAGCGCCAGCAATGGGCCACCATCAACAGCGCCCCCGACCTCCGGCTGGCGGCGACCATCTCCTCCGCCTCCGCCGCGTTTGTGGCCATGGGCTTTTCCACCATCACGTGGACGCCCGCTTCCAATGCCGCTATGGTCTGCGGCGCGTGCAGGTAGTTGGGCGTGCAGACCACCAGGGCATCCACCCCGCCATCGGCCAGCAGGTCGGCAACGTCCAGATACTGGCGGGGGATGCCGAAATCGGTGGCAAAGGCGGCCATGGACTCCCGGCGGTGGTTGACCACTGCTACCAGTTCCACATCCGGGAGTTTCCGGGCCGCCTGGGCATGGATGCGGGCAATGTAGCCGGTACCGGTAAAGGCGATTCGCAGGGTCATCTCATCCCTCCCTGGGAAGTAGTCACTCTTTCATTCCCTGGCCCGCGCTACGCGCACCCGCGCGCCGTCTCTCACGCCGCGAAGGCGTGTGCTATCGCCCACTACCCGCCCCACCACCGTTACCGGGCTGTAGGCGCGGGGCTTCTCGTCGGTGCTGATCGGTGTTGGGCCGAAGAAGATGCACAAAGCATGCCCCACCGGCCAGTAGCCCAACTCACCCACTTCAACCTCGGCGCGGGCATTGGCCTCGGCGTCGGTTACCACCGGAATCTCAAAGTAGACCTCGTCGCCCCAGGTATGGGCCGTTGCCTCAATGGGAAGCGCCTCCCAGATCAGACGGGCGGTGCGGGAGTCGTTCAGTTGGGCCAGAATGGTTACATCTCCCACCGAAATCGTGATTTTCTGCATGATGTCACCGTCCTCTCAACGAAAAGTTACCCCCTTCACAGCACTCCGGAAGGCTACGGCGTCGGCGTGCGCGGGACGTAGTAGCGGACGCGGAAGGATGCCTCGGCCTGTAACCGGTCCTCAATGTACAGCGAGACGGTGTAGTCGCCCCCGAAGAGCACGGTCCCATCGGGATTGAAGTACACCGCCCAGGCCCTACCTGTTCCCTCCCGGTCCCAGAGGCCGGCCTGGCGGGCAATCTCCCGCCCGTTGCGGGTCCAGACCGCTGACCAGGGCAGACCCGGTCGCATGCCGGCGTAGTCAAAGATGGCGTATACGGCCCGGGTGTTCCAGTCAAACTCCTTACCGACCAGAACCGGTTCGCCCGCGGGGAGCACGCCCAGGGCAATGGTCAGGCCGCTGAAGGTCGGAGGCGTGGAGGGCGTAGGGGACAGGGGTAGGGTGGGGGTGGGGGATGGCAGGGGGGTGAGCGTCGGCGTGGCGGTTGGCAGCGCGATGACTGGTGTGGTGGTGGGAAGTGGGGAGGGCGGAGCGGTGGGCTGAGGGGCGAAATAACCCCCGGAGGCCCCCAGTACGGCTGCCAACCCGGCGACAACCGCCATCGCGGCGGCCCCCACCAGCCCCCAGAACCAGGCCGGGAACCCCTGTTCGGCCCGGCGGGCAGGTGGAGCCTCGGCCCACCGCCCCCGGTCCGGGGGCAACAATTCTACCGGTGGAGGGGTTTCCCCGTGTTCGTGAAGCAGACCGGCCAGAAAGCGCATATACGCCCGCAGCAGGGCCCGCTCTCCGGGGTCCGTCAGCGCCCGACCGGCCTGTCGGGCGTCTTCCAGAAAGAGGCGGATGCTCTCCCAGAACTCGTCTCCGGGTGACAGGGTGCCGCTGCGGGCAATCAGGTCCTGGTACCGCCGCTGCAGGGCTTCAAAGACCGGGTTCATCCCTTTCCTCCTTCCTGCTCCCCGTTCCGGGGAAGTTCCTCACCCGAGGTTCAGCAGCATATGCTCGCAGGTTTGCTCCAGCGCGTCCAGAGCGTCGGCGATGGCGAGCAGGCAGGGCGGGTCGTCCAGCAGTCCGTCCTCGATCTCCTGGCGCAACAGACGAAGCGGACCCGCGGATTCTGCCGGAAGGGTATCCAGCAGGGAGTCCAGGCGTTCCTGGCAGGGCCGCCAGAGGGTCAACAGTTCCCGCCGTCGGTCTGGCTCCCGGGCCTGCTCACCCAGCACCTGGAGCGTGGTGCGATAGACGTGCAGCGCCGCGCGCAGTCCCAGCAACGATTGGAGGTGACGGAGGGGTTTCTCTGGCTCCTGGCTCATTTCTCCTCCCGGGTGCTGCCGGCCTCTAAAACGGCAATCTGCCGCCGACTGATCTCCCTCCACTGTGGGTCATCACCTTCGGAGAGATACCGGCGGAAGTCGGCGACCGCGCCGGTCAGGTCGCCGGTCACTTCGCGGGCCAGCGCGCGGTTGAACCACGCCTCTGCCCGTTTCGGGTCCAGTTCCAGAACGCGCGTCAGGTCTGCCTCCGCGCCCTTTCCGTCGGCCAGGTCCCGCCAGCGCAGGAGGCCCCGGTCGTACAGTGCCTGCACAAATGTCGGCAGAATCTCTATGGCGCGGGTGAAATCCCGTTCCGCCCGGCGGTAGGCGACCGGGTCGTTGTACCGGTGGCCCCAGTGGCGCCAGGTCATCCCCCGCAGGTGGTAGAAGCGGGCCAGCAGTCGGCGGAGCATGCGGATTCCCCGTTTCATGTGGGGTATCGTTGCATTTAACTGTCCATCCTCACCCCACCCCCAGCGGCTTTGCCGCTACCCCCTCCCCACTACCGCAGGTCAGGAGAGGGGAGGGGGTGCCGCCC
>JBBIKR010000040.1:22281-27376 GCA_037445395.1 Thermoflexales bacterium | reverse complement strand
CGGGGCGGTTGGGGGTGGGGGGGGGGGTTTTTGTTTGTGGGGGGGGGGGGGGGGGGGGGGTTTTTTGGGGGGGCGCCTGCGCCCCCCGCAAAAACCCCATCACTTCAGCAGCCGCACGATGATGTTTAGGATAATGGTCAGCAAAAGGCTCAGGATGATAGACCCCAGAATGGGGACCACGCAGGTGAACCCCGGGCGCTCAATCCGGAGCGTCCCGGGGAAGTCCTCTATCCCGGCAAATCGGCCCATCAGCCAGATCAGGCCGCCAATGGCCGCCAGGACCAATCCCAGGAAAACCATCCATTTTCCCAACCATTCCATACCGTTCATATCTGCCTCCCTCAACCGCTATTCGGTTCGGGTGACTTTTTGCAGACCGCGCGGCTGATCCGGGTCCAGCCCCCGGGCCTGGGTCAACCCCAGGGCGAAAAGTTGTCCGGGTACGACGGCGACCATCGGGGAGAGCCATTCGGGAATCCCCTTCGGCAGCGGGAGCGGGGTTTGTGCCAGGGAGAGCGCCTCCTCCCGCGCCGAAATGACTACCGGTTCCGCTTCCCGTTCCCGCAGACGACGCAGGAAGTCCTCCATCTCGGTGGTCACCGCCCCCTCCGGTACGACAGCAATGACCGGGAATCCCTTTTCCACCAGCGCCACCGGACCGTGCTGGAAGTCGGCCGAGGAGTACGGTTCGGCCAGGACGTAGGTCAGTTCCTTCAGTTTCAGGGCAATCTCGTAGGCGGTGGCGTAGTTATAGCCCCGGCTGACCACCACGCACGCCTCCATATACCGGTACCGCTCGCTGGCCCGGCAGACGGTCGGCGCCGAAGATACGACCTGACGGATGGCGCCGGGTACCGTCTGCAGGGCGGCGAACATCCCTGCATCCCCGGCCAGGGCGGCGCTGAGCATCCCCAGGGCAAAAAGGGAGGCCGTGTAGGTCTTCGTCGCCGCGACGCTCCGTTCGGCACCGGCGTGGAGGGGGATGAGGAGTTCGGCTGTCTGCGCCAGCGGGGAGGTGGGGTCGTTCGTCACTGCCAGGGTAAGGGCTCCCTGCCGTCGTCCCTCCTCCACCACGGCCACGATGTCGGGGGACTGGCCGGATTGGGAGACCGCGATGACCAGCGCATCGGCCAGACGGGGCGGACGGCGGTACAGGGTGAAGAGAGAGGGGGTTGCCAGCGCCACCGGCAGGCCGTTCACGGCCCCCAGAAGGTACTGGCCGTAGCGGGCGGCGTTATCGGAACTGCCGCGAGCGACCAGCACCACAAAGCGCGGGGCGCGTTCCCGAATCATCCGGGCGACGGCCTCCACCGTACCCCGTTCCCGGTCCAGCAGTCGGTCCAGCACCTCCGGCTGCTCCAGAATCTCCTGTTCCAGGTAGGACATTGTCTCTCCTTGACCACCAGAATTTCTCCCCGCCCAGCATTCGCCGGAGGAAGTGGTACATCGCGTAGCACTCCATGGCGAACGGCGGAAAGCCGAGCATCCCCAGAACGGGCATCCGGAAGTAGTACACCCCGAAGTCCAGGGGCCAGGGGATGGTATAGCGCCACCCGGCCGTGGCCCAGTAGTTCCAGAACTCCCAGAGCAACCCGCAGACGCCCCCAGCGGCCAGCAGGAGCAACGCGGGGCGAGGGTTGCCCTCCTCCCACGCCCGGTAGCAGGACGGCGCTCCCAGGTGTCGGTTGACCGGTTCCAGGAACAGGATGAACCCCGTCCAGACGAACGCAAACGTATAGGGACGGGCCGGGGCCGGCAGAATGGGGGGAATGGTCAGAAAGGCGACTCCCAGGAGGAAAGAGAGCGCGCTCCCGAACGGCGTCATCGGTCGGGGCGAGACCCGCACCCGCCGGAAGAGTCCCAGTCCTTCCAGCACATCCGCCGTCTCAAAGATGGCGGGGAAGATGGTGGCGAAGGACCAGAGGTAGGCCAGGTTCCGCGCCCATGGGTTCTCCGGCACCCCGACGTAGTACCAGTTCCCCAGGCGCAGGTTGTAAAGTTCAAAGATGAGCCAGCCGCCGACGGAGAGCCAGGGAATCATCAGCGCCTCTCGGGACCGGCTCCGGATGAGGGAACGCCCCCGCAGGCGGAAGGAGAGGGCGTCGGCGAAGAGGATGTACCCCGTCCAGACGATGGGGGTGAACCAGCGGGAGATGAAGGGCTGGCGAAGAATCAGGCCCGTTTCCGCCCCGAGGACGATGAGGACGCCAAGCCATCCGTACCAGAGGAAGCGGCCAGAGGTTTCGTCCTTCATCGGTTCTCTCCCGAATAGAAAAATAGCCCGGTATCGCGACCGGGCTACCCAGGAGCGGGTGACGGGATTCGAACCCGTGGCATTCAGCTTGGGAAGCTGACGTTCTACCGCTGAACTACACCCGCTTCGCCTATAATTATAGCCGGGAGTGGGGAAAAGTCAAGCGCGCGATGGCGCGGTCAATGGTCGGCGGTCGGTGGCTGGTCGCTGGCGGTCTGCAATACCCACATCCGGGGAGGGGAACAGGCATCCGCGCTCTTCCCCAAAGCGACCCAGACGTAGGCTCTGTCTCCCTCCAGTATGATTCGCTGTGCTTCGCCGCCCCGCGCGGCGACCGCCCGCGCGACGGTCAGGTACTCCGATGCCGGCGGCGACGAGAAATCCCCCTCCAGCGCCCGTTCCGCCCCCTCTATCAGGATGGCGGCCTGGTCCAGCGCGCCCCGGTGGAGCGATTCCTGGGCCGCGGTGAACAGCGATTCTATGGCAACGGCACGCACGGTGCGCGGGCGCCGGAGAAAGTCCACGACGATTCCCTGTCGTTCCCCCTCTGCCGGGTCTGGAAACCAGCCGCTCAGGAAATACGCCGGGGGGTCCAGGGTTTGCTGGTAACGACGGATGGCATCAAAGAGACGGATGGTCAGTTCCAGGTCCCGCGCCTGCTCGGGGGTGGTGGGCTGGCCGGATAACCAGGCCCGAAAGGCTAACTCCGTCTCTTCCAG
The DNA here is from genome assembly GCA_037445395.1 of Thermoflexales bacterium. Classification (GTDB taxonomy): domain Bacteria; phylum Chloroflexota; class Anaerolineae; order B4-G1; family DUEL01; genus SpSt-77. Next base: position 24,403 of record JBBIKR010000040.1, on the reverse strand, counting down.
CCCGACGCCGAAGGACCGGCGCAGTGCCCGGTCCAGCGCGTCGGCCGGAGGCAGGCCGTCATCCTCGGCCCAGCGGTAGAAGGTCAGGAACTCGTCCCAGCCGTAGGTCTCCACCAGGTAGGCCACCAGAGCGGCCGCTTCCAGGTAGCCCGTTTCGTGCTGGTGGCGGTAGAAATTCTCCGCCAGTTGCGCCAGCGGGATGTATCGGTTCAGGCGGATCAGCGCCCCGGCCCGCGCAGGGACGGACTCCGGCCGGTAGTGACCTTCGGCAACCCAGACGGCCAGCCCTTCCCGCAGGAGAGGGGGCGTCGCCGGTCCCACGAGCGAGGCATCCAGCACGTGGGTGGCTTCATGGCGGAGGACCATTTCTACGTCCGCCCCGACGTAGGGGCGGTCCGGATAGGAGAGGACGATGCCTTCCTGGGCGTATCCCCCGTGTCCCAGCACCCGCCCGATGAAGTACACCTGCAGGGGGGACGCCAGTCGGGTTCCCAGCCGGTTCTGGGCAAAAGCGACGGCGCGGTCGGCCGCCCCGGTCAGCGCGGCCAGGTCCCGCTCGGCGCGAGTACAGGTCAGGTAGTGGAGGACGCAGCAGTCGGTGGTCGTTGTCGCCCAGGTGGCCGCGACCTCGGGGGCCGGACGGGCGGTCTCGGTGATGAACCGGACGGTCAGCGTGATGACGTTGTTGGTCGGGTTCTCGTCCCCCACCTGCACGCGGTCATCGGGGTCCAGGTGGACCACCAGGGTTTCCCGTCCCCCGGCGTCCCGCGTGTCCCAGGCCCAGGTCAGGCGGGCGCGTGGCACCCCGTCAAACGTCGGATAACCGACGGCCCCTTCTGCCAGAACTTCCCGGTCCGCCCCGCGGACGCGGTAGATGCGGACGGTCAGGTCCTGGGGAGGGATGGCGCCCAGATGGCGCGGGGTGATGTCAAAGGAAATCCGGTCGCCCCGGTAGAAGAGCCAGCGTCCCCCCGAACCCGGAACGGGCAGCGGGTAGAGGACGACGTCCTCCGGAGCGATGGAGAGGTCGGGAGGGGGCGGGGTCGGCGAGGCCGTCGGCGTCGGTCGGACCGGTAATTCCGTTGCGGTGCAGGCCAGCAGGAGGAGAAAACCGAGCGCAATCCTTGCCAACTTGACCACTTGTCAACCCGTCCAGCTGCCCACCGGCAAACGTGCTACACCTCTTCCCCAAACCGTGGGCTATACCGCAGGAAGACCAGGTAGCCGATGACCAGGACGAGGAAGGAGGTTACGGCGGTCCGCAGGAGGAAATCCCAAGCGGTGGACGTCCCCCAGTACAGCAGGTCGCGGTACGAGGAGATGATGGAGGCCATGGGGTTCAGACGGAGGAGCCATGCCCGCACGTTGACGGAGATTCCCCAGAGTACGTACCGCTCCGGTACCGTGGTGAGGGGATAGAAGATAGGGGTGAGGAAAAACCCGGCCAGCAGGAGCACGTCCATAATCAGCCGGGTGTCCCGGTAGAAGATGTTCAGCGTGGCGGTGATGAAACTGACGCCGATGGTGAACATCACCTGGATCAGCAGGGTGATCGGGAACATCAGGGCCCAGCCGGTCACCGGATTCCCCAGCGCCAGCGCCAGCAGGAAGAAGACGGGGAGGGAGATCAGGAAGTGGACCATGTTGCTCAGTACGGCGGAGATGGGGAGCACCTCGCGGGGGAAGTAGACTTTTTTGACCAGGGGCGCGGCGTCCACAACGCTGTTGGTCGCCTGGGAGACGGCGTTGGCGAAGAAGTTCCACGGCAACAGGGCGCAGAGGATGAAGACCGGGTAGTTGGGGAGATTGGAGCGGCCCGCCAGGATGTTGAAGACGACGGTGTAGACAATCATCATCATCAGGGGGTTGACCCACGACCAGGCCACGCCCAGGACGGAGTTCTTGTAGCGGGCCTTCAGGTCCCGGATCACCAGATTGCGGACCAGGTCCCGGTACTGCCAGAGTTCTCGCAGGTGCTGAGCGACGTTCATGCTCTTCAGGGAAGATCTTTGCGCCCGACTCTGAAACGCTTGGTGTGAATTACCATAGCACTTTCATTGCCCCTCACCCCCCTTTATCCCCCCTCTCCCCAGGGCCTGCGGCCAGGGGAGAGGGGGAAAAG
>JBBIKR010000040.1:0-22271 GCA_037445395.1 Thermoflexales bacterium | reverse complement strand
CCCCCGCCCCCCCCCCCCCCGCCGCGGCCGCGCCCCGCCCGCGCCCCCCCCCCCCCGCCCGCGGTCCGGGGGGGGGTGCGCCCCCCCCCCCCCCCCAAAACCCCTCTTTCCCTCTCCCCTCGCCCGCCGCCGAAGGCGAGCGGGAGAGGGGAGAGGGTAGGGAGAGGGGTGAGGGCAAAGGCGGCGGTGACCTTTTAAGCACCCTCCATAGGGGGAGGGGTGAGATGCCTACGCAGGCTCGCCTTCTTCGGTCGCGATGGGGGTTTGGGCCCGCCGGATGTGCCGATAGATGTAATAACCCAGGCCGGCCAGAGTGGCAATGGCGATGGGAATATCCAAGGGGCGCATGATTTCCCGGATGCGCTCCCACTCGCTCCCGAAAGCATGCCCTGCTACCGCCAGGGCCGCGCACCAGATGAGGGAGCCGATAAAAGAGAGAATGGTGAATCGGATGAATCGCACCCGTACCACACCGGCCGGGAAGGAGATAAAGGTACGCACGATGGGCAGGAGGCGGGAGATGAAAACGGCCCAGTCGCCCCAGCGGGCGAACCAGCGGTCGGCCTGCTCCAGGTCGTGCGGGGAGAAGAGGATGTACCGGCCCCAGCGTTTGAGGAACGGCCGCCCTCCCCACAGCCCCAGCAGGTAGGAGGCGATGGAGCCGATGGTGCAACCCAGCGCTCCGAAGAAGCCGCCGTCCAGCGCGGCCCGCCAGAGGGGCAACCCCTTTGCCTGGACCAGCATCCATCCGGCCAGCGGCATGGTGACCTCGCTGGGAATAGGGATGTTGGCACTCTCCAGCGCCATGATCAGGACCACTCCGGGCCAGCCGATGGCGTTCAGCACGGAGTGAAGGAACTCTACGATGGCAGTTTCTATCGCGGCCACAGGACTCCTTTGGTATGGTCGGTCTGCAATATTTCCCGGACGGCAGGATTATACCATCTGGAATCGGAGGAGGCAAATGCGCACCGGCAACGGCATCCGAACGGGCAGTTGCGCGTTTGGAGACTCCGATGTAAAATATAACCCGTTTGAGCCAACCCGACCCATCTCAAACGTCAAACGGAGGAAACGTCCCGATGTCACCCCGGAAGCGACAGTTACCGGAGATTCCCCCCGAACTGGTCGGTACCGTTCATATCACCCCCATAGATGCCATCTACAACTGGGCGCGCATGCGCTCCCTCTGGCCCATCTTCTTCGGCCTGGCCTGCTGTGCTTTTGAGATGATCGGCACCTTCGCCGCCCGCTTTGACCCCTCCCGCTTCGGGATGGAAATCATGCGGGCCAGCCCCCGTCAGGCCGACCTGATGATTATCAACGGCACGGTGACGAAGAAGATGCTCCCCCAGGTCGTCCGCCTCTACAACCAGATGCCGGAACCCAAGTACGTCCTGGTGATGGGCGCCTGTGCCATCTCCGGCGGTCCCTTCAAGGAGGGGTATAACGTCGTCTCCGGCATAGATAAGTACCTCCCGGTGGATGTCTACGTCCCCGGCTGTCCGCCCCGCCCGGAGGCGCTGCTGCATGGCTTCCTGACCATCCACGCCAAGATGCAGAAGGAGTCCCTCCGCGATCTGCGCTGGTACAGGAAGGGCGAGGCCCCCGAGCCCATCCCCGTCCCCGAACTGGGCCCGGACCTGGTGGACTGGCGGCTGACGGAGAAGATCGAGGCGATGCAGGATGCAGGAAGCATGATGCAGGAAGCATGATGCAGGATGATCTCTTTTCTGGAAATCCGCAATTTTAAGTCCATCCGCCATCTCCGGCTGGACTGCCGCCGGGTCAACGTCTTCATCGGCGAGCCGAACACCGGCAAGTCCAATATTCTGGAAAGCCTGGGACTTCTCTCGTTTCTCTTCTTCGGCCTGCCTTTTGCAAATATTCAGGCGGATATTCAGAATTTTGTCCGTCTAAGAAATATCACCGACCTTCTCTATGAGCATCATACGGACGAGGACGTAGAAATCCGAACCGACGAGGACGTTTGCACGATCCGCTACGATGAGGAAGGCAACCGATTTCGTGTGGAGTCAACGCGGTGCACCATCCTCGCCGACCCGAATTTCCAGAGCATAGGGTACACCCTCCGCGAGTCGGACTCCACGTCCCCATTTAAATTTTACCGTTTTTCTCCTGTGCACACCTTTCGCGAGGCGAATATCCCCTATCTTCTCCCTCCACGGGGTGAGAATTTGCCCTATGTCCTGATGAGGCATAAAGATTTATTGCGGTTTGTGAGAGAATTGTTTGAGCCATTTGATTGGCGTCTGGTCATCAATCCTCAAGAAGGACGACTGGAACTGTGGAGGGAAATTGATGAGGGAATCGTCTCCGCGCTTCCGTACACCCTGGTTTCGGATACCCTTCAGCGGCTCATTTTCCATATCACGGCCGTAGAAACCAATCGGGACTCGGTTTTGATTTTTGAGGAGCCCGAGGCCCACGCGTTCCCTTTCCACACCAAGTTTCTGGCGGAAGAGATCGGATTGGACGAGTCCAACCAGTACTTTATCTCCACCCACAATCCCTTTTTCCTGCTCCCACTCCTGGAGAAAACAAAGGTAGACGACATCGCCGTTTTTATTGTTTATTACCGGCACCGTCAGACGCTGGCCCGGCCGATGGTCGGTCAGGAGGTGGAACGGCTTCTGGAACTGGGAAGAGATGTTTTCTTTAACCTGGACCTCTTCCTGGAGGGTGAAGAGGGATGATCTTTGTGGAGTGCAACGCGGACGTCGCGCTGGTCCGGTCCCTGGGGATTCCGCAGAGCGCGATCCGGCACGCCGGAGACAAAGGGGCGGTTTGTTCGCAACTGGAACGGGCCACCGACGCCGTGGGGATCGTGGATGAAGACCCCTGGGACCCGTTGCCTCCGCCCCTGCTGCGATTGCAGGGGAGTACTCCAGAGGACCCGTACGGGCTGAAGGTTTTCCAGATAAGAGATAATCGGTTGATCGTTCTTTGCCCCCGGCTGGAGGAGTGGGTCCTCAAGGCCGCAGAGGAGGCGGGGGTTCAACCGGAAGGGTTCGGCCTTCCGGACGACGGGAAGGCCCTGCGCAGGGCCGCTATCTCCAGGGAAAAGAACTTTGAAAAATTCCTGAGCGCCCTGTCCCGGAGCCAGCGGTTTCAAAGGCTGAGGAAGTTACTGACAGAAGAGGGTTGCCTTTCGTGATGTTATCCCTTCAACTCATCAGGAGTACAGGAGGCTATGGTCCACCACGACATCATCACCCACCTTCAGGAGCAGTTTCCCGACGGAGTCCGGCCGGCCCCCGCGCCGTTCCAGGGGATCATCGTCGCCCGGGAGCGGCTGACGGAGGTCGCCCGCTATCTGCGGGATGAACTGGGATACGATTATCTCTCCAACGTCGTCACCGTGGATTACCCCGAAGGAAAGGACGGCCTGCCGCCCCGCTTTGAGGTCGTCTACCACTTCTTCCAGCGCACCGGCGGGCCCCTCACCGTCCACGTCCACGCCGACCGGGAAAACCCCACCGTCCCCTCCCTGGTCCCCCTCTTCCCCTCTGCCCTCTTCCAGGAGCGGGAGGCGTGGGACCTGATGGGCGTCCGCTTTGAGGGGCACCCCGACCTGCGCCGGATTCTCCTCTGGGAGGGGTTTGACGGGCATCCCCTGCGGAAGGACTGGAAAGAAGTCTACTATGAGGAGGAGCACAAACCCTTCGGCAGCCGGTTCCCGGAGGGCCGTCCGGTGCCCGCAGAGAGCCGCAGCCCCTTCGGGGATAACCTCCGCTATCCGCCCGGATGGTCGCCGCGGGACTGGCGTCCGCTGGTGGACGTCTGGGGATACGCGCCCCACGATGAACTGGCCCGGCAGGAGAACCCCGACCACCCGGCCGACCGGGTCGTGCTCAACATGGGCCCCCACCACCCCTCCACCCACGGCGTCCTCCGCCTCCTGGCCACGCTGGAAGGGGAGCGCATCGTCAAACTGGAGCCGATGATGGGCTTCCTCCACCGTTGCCACGAGAAAATCGGGGAGCGCAACACCTGGTGGGGCAACATCCCCTACACCGACCGGCTGGACTACGTCTGCTGTATGACCAACGAACTCCCCTACGTCCTGGCGGTGGAGAAACTGCTGGGAGTTGAGCCGCCCCCGCGGGCCCAGTACATCCGGGTCATCATGTCCGAGTTCACCCGCTTCCTCAACCACGCCGTCTCCGTCGGCTTTATGTGCAACGACATGGGGGTCTACTTCACGGTGATGCTCTACGCCCTGGAGGAGCGGGAGCACATCCTGGACCTCTTTGAGATGGTCGCCGGTTCCCGGTTGATGGCCAACTACATGCGCTTCGGCGGGGTGGCCCACGACATGAGCGAGGAGGCGGTGGCGCTGGCCCGCGTCCTGGCCTTTGAACGGCTGCCGCGGGTGGTGGATATGGTGGACCAGTACCTCACGGACAACGAAATCTTCAAGGCCCGTACCGTGGGGGTCGGGGTCCTGCCGCCGGAGATGGCCGTCGCCTACGGCTGCACGGGGCCCATGCTGCGGGGTTCGGGCATCCCCTACGACGTCCGGCGGGCCGAACCGTATGCCGCCTACGACGAGTTTGATTTTGACATCGTCACCGCCCCGGACGGCGATGTCTATGCCCGGTATCTGGTGCGGCTGGGCGAGATGCGCCAGAGTTTGCGCATCCTCCAGCAGGCCCTGAACCGCCTGCCCGATGGGCCCGTGATGGCCGGGAAGAAGTCGGCGACCCTCAAGGTTCCGGCGGGAGAGGCGTACGGCCGCATTGAGGCCCCCAAGGGCGAACTGGGCTCCTATGTGGTCTCCGACGGCGGCACCAACCCGTACCGCTACCACATCCGCGCCCCCTCCTTCGTCAACCTGGGGGTGATGGAGCAGATCTGCCGGGGCCACCTGATCGCCGACGTGGTCATCATCCTGGCCAGTGTGGACATCACGCTGGGGGAAGTAGACAGGTAGCAGGAAGCAGGAAGCCGGAAGCCGGTAGCAGGAAGCAGGAAGAGGCAGGAGGCGAAAGCGATGTACATCGGCTGGAATATACTCAAGGCGTTGTGGATTACGTTTCGCCGTTTTGTGGAGACCTACATAGACGACCTGCGGTGGCTCTTCAAGAAGGGGTTCGGGAAACGGTACACGCCGGAGACGCTGCCCGTCCGTCAGCATCCCCTGACCAAGCGGGGCATTTTCACGGTGCAGTATCCGGCGGAGCGGCTGCCGCTGCCGGAGCGGTTCCGGGGGTTCCCCTTCCTGGTCTACGACGACGAGACGGGGAAGTTGCGCTGTACGGCCTGCGGGACCTGCGCGCGGGTCTGCCCGCCCCAGTGCATCTGGATTGTGCGCGCCACCGACCCGCAGACGGGAAAGCCCCTGCGGGAGCCGGCGGAGTTTTATGTGGACATCAGCATCTGCATGAACTGCGGCTTCTGCGCCGAGTTCTGCCCCTTTGACGCGATCCGGATGGGGCACGAGATAGAGATCGCGGCGTTCCGTCGGGAGGAACTCCTGCTGGACCTGGGGAAATTGCGCCGTCCCGTCTCGTACGACCGCCAGATTCACCCCAGCGACTACGCACAGGAGCAGGCCGGGAAGGGGGAGTAACCTTCCGGTCCCGCTATATAAGAGAAAGGGTTTGGGGCAGACGGCTTCGCCGCCTGCCCCAAACCCTTGTTGGCCTCCCCAAGTTTTTGCGGCGGCGGTCCGTTTCTGCGGGCCGCCGCGATTTTCTACGGTTTCAGCGGCAACCGCCGGATGCGTGCCCCCACGGCGTGGTAGATGCCGCTGGCAACCGCCGGGGCCACCGGAATCGTCGGCAGTTCCCCGATGCCTTTGGCCCCGTAGGGCCCCTCCGAAGCGGGATGCTCCACAATGAACGAGACGATCTCCGGCACGTCCGTCAGCGTGGGCAGGCGGCAGTCGGCCAGTTTGCGCGTCCGGGGAACGCCGTCCTCCAGAACGAACTCCTCCTTCAGCGCCATCCCCAGCCCCATCACGATGCCGCCCTCAATCTGCCCCTCCAGCGCCAGCGGGTTGATCGCCCGTCCCACATCGTGGGCCACGATCATCTTCCGCACCCGCACCGTTCCCTTTTCCTCGTCCACCTCCACCAGCGCCGCGTGCGCGGCGAAACCGTAGGCCACGTAGGTATCCCCTTCCTGGCCTACGGGTCGGGTGGGCGGCATGTCGTACCGGTGCCGCACGACGACGGGGCGCCCCTCCGCCCGCGCCCACCGGACGGCCTCCGCCAGCAGAATGTCCCCCTGCGGGGTGGCGATGGCGCCGTCCCGGAATTCCAGCCCGTCCGGCGGGACGTCCAGCCGCTCGCTCACCACCGCGGCCAACTCCTCCCTTAGCCGGACTGCCGCCAGCCGCACCGCATTGCCGGAGACAAAGGTCTGGCGGGAGGCGGTGGTGGGGCCGCCGTCGGGCGTCCGGTCCGTATCCGGTGGGACAACCCGCACCCGTTCGGGGGCCACCCCCAGTTCCTCGGCGACGATGGCCGTCAGGACGGTCGGCAGCCCCTGCCCCATCTCCGCCGAACCGACCCGCACCTCGGCCCCGCCGTCGTCGGTCAGTTCCACCTCGGCAATGGCGAAGTCGGCGGCGCCGCCGCCCAGGCCAGTGTTCTTGTAGGCCAGCGCGACCCCCCAGCCCAGCGCCTTCGTCCCCTCCCGCCACCCCCAGCGGATAGGCTCCTCCGGTCCCAGGCCCTGCTCCCGGCGAATCTCCGCCTCCACCCGGTCCAGACACTCCTCCAGGCCCACGCTCTCCCGCAACCGCTGTCCGGTGCAGGTGACGGCGCCCACCCGCAGGAGGTTCCGCCGCCGGATCGCGACGGGGTCCATCCCCAGTTCGTGGGCCAGTTCGTCCAGCGCGCTCTCCACGGCGAAGGCGACCTGGGGGACGCCGAAGCCGCGAAAGGCCCCCGCGGGCGGGTTGTTGGTGTAGAAGAGATAACCGTCAATGCGGACGTGGGGGACTTCATACGGCCCCCCGGCGTGGCTGACGGCGCGGGCCAGCACCTTCGTCCCCAAACTGGCATAGGCGCCCGTGTCGGCCAGAATCTCGCTCTCCAGGGCGACCAGGCGGCCGTCCCGCTGGGCGCCCAGCCGCACCCGAACGACCATCGCGTGCCGTTTGGGGTGAGCCAGCAGGGACTCGGCACGGCTGTAGCGGACCTTGACCGGCCGGCCGGTGGCACGGGCCAGCAGCGCGGCGTGAATCTGCGCGGCGATGTCCTCCTTGCCGCCGAACCCCCCGCCCATCATCGTGGCGATGACCCGCACGTCCTCCCCCAGCGCGGCGGCGATCTGGGCCCGGTCGGCGTGGGGAATCTGGGAGCCGACGTACACCTCCAGCCGCCCGTCCTCCCCGCGCCGGGCGACCGCGCACTCCGGCTCCATGAAGGCGTGGTCTATCATCGGGGTGTGGTACGTCCTTTCTATGACCACATCCGCTTCGGCCAGCGCGCGTTCCGTATCCCCCCGGCGGACGTGCAGTTCCGCCAGCAGGTTGCCGGTAGGATGGTCTTCGTGGACGCGCGGGGCCTCCGGACGGCGGGCCTGGAGGACGTCCGCCACCACCGGCAGCGGTTCGTACTCCACCCGGATGCGCTCCAGGGCCTGGCGGGCCACCTCCGGACTTTCTGCCGCCACCAGCGCCACCGCGTCCCCCACGTAGCGGACCTTTTCGGTGCAGAGGACGGGCCAGTCCCGGTGGACCAGTCCGTGGCGATTCTCGCCGGGGACGTCCTGCCCGGTGAGGACGGCGTGGACGCCGGGGAGCGCGCGGGCCCCGGAGACGTCTATCCGGCGGATGCGGGCGTGGGGGATACCGGCCCGCAGGACGGCGCCGTGGAGCATGCCGGGGAAGGTCAGGTCGTCGGCGTAGAGGGCGGTGCCGGTCACTTTGGCGACGGCGTCGGGGCGGGGGAGGGGACGGCCCACTGCGCGCCCCGGTGGGCGGGTGGCGGGAATGAAGGGTTCGCCGCCCCGCCCGGCGGCGCGCACCGCGTCCACGATGCTCCGGTAGCCGGTACAGCGGCAGAGGTTATGGCGCAGGGCATCCCGAATCTCCTCGTCGGTGGGATGGGGGTTCCGCAGAAGGAGCCCCAGCGCGGTCATGATCATCCCCGGCGTGCAGAAGCCGCACTGGAGCGCGCCGTGGCGGATGAAGGCCTCCTGCAGGGGGTGTAGCGTACTTTCCTGTGCCAGGCCCTCAACGGTGAGGACCTGCGCACCGTGGGCCTTCAGGGCCGGGAACCGGCACGAGCGGACGGGCTTGCCGTCCACCAGGACGGTGCACGCGCCGCAGGCTCCTTCGCCGCAGCCGATTTTGGTGCCGGTGAGGCCCAGGTCGTAACGGAGGACGTCGGCGAGGGTGCGACCTTCGGGCACATCCAGGCTCATCGCCTGGCCGTTGACGGTCATCTGCAGAGGGGGCATAGGGCCTCCTGTGTGGGCGACGGATGACAGACCGGAGACGACGGTGGACGGTCTATAGCGATTATATGCGGCTGTTCCGGTTGTGTCAATGGAGCACAGGATTTTGCGGCGGGCGGCGAAGCCGCCCGCCGCAAAATCCCGATTCCTATTTGACAATCCCCTGCTCCCGTGTTATACTCTCCGGTGAAGGGGGCCGTTAGCTCAGTCAGGTAGAGCAGGGGCCTTTTAAGCCCTTGGCCGCAGGTTCAAATCCTGCACGGCTCACCAGATGACGTTACCCTCCCGCGGGCGTCGGGACCTGCGGGAGGGTTTTTCGGTTCGGAAAGAATAACTACCTGCCCGGTCATTGCGAGGCGGCATCTGCCGCCGAAGCAATCTCCCCGACCCTCTGGAGATTGCTTCGCCGCCTTCAGCGGCTCGCAATGACACGCACTGCCGGGGGTTCTTTTTGTGGAAGGTGGGTAGTTACCAGAAAGGAGCGCAATGCCCCTGCCGGAGTGGGCCTTCTGGCTGACGCTGGGCGTGATGGTGGTGGGGCTGATCGGGACGGTGATTCCCGTTCTGCCCGGCGTGGAACTGATCTGGCTGGCCGCTCTGGTCTATGCGATTGCCGAGCGGTTCGCCACCATTGACCCGCTGACCTTCGCCGCGCTGACGGCGCTGGCCGCCATCGGCATCACGGCCAATATCTGGGCCAGCCACCTGGGCAGCCGCCTGGGTGGGGCGTCCTGGCAGGCGTTGCTGGCCGGACTGGGCCTCGGCGCGGTGGGCTTTATCCTCGGCCTGCTGGTGGGGGGGATCGGGGCCGTGCCGGGAGGACTGATCGGGGCCCTGGCCGGTGTTCTGCTGGTGGAATACTCCCGCCGGAAGGACTGGAGGGAGGCCGCCCGCGCGGGCACCGGATGGCTGGTGGGTTGCCTGCTCTCTGGATTCATCCAGATGGCGGTGGGGATGGCGATGATTCTGCTCTTCGTCTGGCAGGGCCTTTAGGGAGCGGGTTTTTTTCCTCACACAAAGACACAAAGGCACAAAGGAAATAAATTTTATATCTTTGTGTCTTTGTGCCTTTGTGTGAGTTCTTCCCGGATAATGATGCCCCGCCGGGTGACCTGGAAGAAACCGTCGGCCAGGCCCAGCGCGTCCAGCACCTCCTCCGGGCGGCCCGTGGCCCCTTCGCGGGCCGAAAGGAGCATCGTCAGCACGCACTCCCCCGCCCGGACCTCCTCCAGGCGGAGGTCCAGGATCAGGGGGCGCAGGTCGTAGGGACGGCCCCGGCGCTCCCGGGGGAGCGTCCCGGCCGCCAGCAGTTCCTCTACCCGCCGCCGGATTTCATCCGCCGGGACCGTTGTCTCCACCGTCACCGCGTACCTGGCCGCCACCACCTGCGAGGGGAGGGACGAAGCATCCAGGGGAACCTCTTCAATGCTCCGTATCGTCAGCCCTTCGGGGAGGGTGCGGTTCAGGGCCTGGACGATGCGCTCCGGCTCCACCGGCTGCTCCAGCCAGAGGTCCAGCCATTCCGCCTCCGACGCGAAGCCCAGAGGCAGCGGCGCGGCGACTTGAAGGCGGGGGCGGGGGGTGAAGCCACCGCTGTAGGCCAGGGGCAGGCCGGCCCGCCGGATGGCTCGTTCCCACACCCGTACCTGCTCCAGATGGGAAATGTAGCGCAGGGGGCCTTCTACGGTATAGGTGATTCGCCAGCGGGTTGCGGACACGCTAAAGTTCCCGTCGCCCCTCCAGGGCGTTGGTCAGCGTGACCTGGTCGGCGTACTCCAGGTCGCCCCCGACGGGAAGCCCCCGCCCCAGGCGGGTCACCCGGACCCCCAGGGGACGGAGTTTGGCCACCAGGTAGGCGGCCGTATAGTCCCCTTCGCTGGTGGGATTGGTCGCCAGGATGACCTCGCGCACTTCCCCGCTCTCCACCCGCTGCAACAGTTCGGCGATCCGCAGGTTTTCGGCGAACACCCCCTCCATCGGGGCCAGCGCCCCATGGAGGACGTGATACAACCCCCGATAGTGCTCCGTCCGCTCAATCGCCACCACGTCCAGCGGCTCCTCCACCACGCAGATGGTCGCCCGGTCGCGCGTCGGGTCGCTGCAGATGGGGCAGGGGTCCTGTTCGGTGATGTTGTAGCAGACGGAGCAGAGGCGCGTCTGTGTCCGGAGGTCCTGCAGGGCCTGGGCCAGCCGCAGTGCCAGGTCCGACTCTCCCCGTAGCAGGAAGAAGGTGAGGCGCGAAGCTGTCTTGGGGCCGATGCCGGGGAGTTCGGAGAAAGCCTCTATCAGCCGCAGCACAGAGGGTGGCAGGGCAGACATCGGGACGGGCGCCTCCTACAGCCCCAAATCCAGTCCCAGGCCGCCGGTCACCGTGCTCATCCGCTCGGCGGCCACCTTTTCCACCTGCTCCAGCCCCTGGTTGACGGCGGCCACGATGAGGTCCTGGAGCATTTCCACGTCATTGGGGTCCACGACGTCGGGCTGAATCTGCAGCGATTTCAGGCGACGGTCGCCGGAGATGACGGCGGTGACCGCTCCGCCGCCAGCCGTGGCGGTGACCGTCATCGCGGCGATTTCCTCCTGGGCCTTCATCAGGTCTTCCTGCAAACTCTGCAACCGGCGTAGCATATCGCCGGGCGCGCCGAACCCGCCGGGTATGATTCGTCTTTTTGCCATTACTCCTCCTTGACCAAACTGTAACGTATAGGCTTACGCACCTGGAGATTGCTTCGGCACTTCGTGCCTCGCAATGACATCTTCCCGAGCCCGAAAAGGTCATTGCGAGCGGCGAAGCCGCGAAGCAATCCCCTCACAGGCGTGGAGATTGCGCCTCAGGTGAGCCCTTGGCGTGGCCCCCAACCCTTATCCCCACTCCGGTTACCGAACTGTAACCGAAGCGCAATCCATATCCCGCCAAACCGGTGTATAAGATAGCATGGAAAGGTTGTTTTGGCAACAGGAGCGAAAGGAGGGCTCCGATGAACGGGAACAGTCTCCGGAAACCCACAATGGCGGGACTGATCGGCGTTTCACTGCTCCTTCTCTGTTTTCTGGCCCTGGGGCCGCCGACCACCGCCGGCCCTCCGCCCATCTCCCTCCAGAATGCCCTCGCCGGCATTACCCTCACCAAATCCGCTCCCACCATCCTCTCCCAGAACTGGCCCAGCGCAATCCGCATCCCCTACACGCTCACTCTCCAGAACCCTCAGAACCGCACCATCGCCGCCGGGGCCATCATCACCGACGGCCTCCCGCCCGGCAGTATGCTGGAGAGTGGAAGCACCGGCCCCGGTTGGGCGGCCGTCCTGGTAATGGATAGCACCCTCGTGACCTACACGGCCCAGAACCCTTTCTCCTCAACCTCTTCCCTGGTCGGGACGTACAGTGCCGTGTTGATGCCGCCGGTCCGGGACCGCTCTGAGATCATCAACGCGGCCTATTGTTTCAGCGGGACGGTGGGCGGGACGCCGCGCGCCTTCTGCGAGACCGCGCCGGTCAACACCATCATCCGGGCGCCGGATTTCGGGCTGATGGTAGGGACGGCCGGGCCGGTCTGCGCGGGCGGACGGGTCACCTACACCCTCACCGTCACCAATCCCGGCGGTGTGGCAACGAGCGTCCCCTTTACCCTGACCGGCGGGATGCCCCCCGCGCTGACCGTGGTCCCGGAGGCGGTCTCCGACGGCGGCGTCTGGGTTTCCCCAACTGTCACCTGGACGGTTCCGACGGTCCTGCTGGCCTCCGGGGGAAACGGGATTACCCGTACTTTCGCCGCCACCGTCGCGCCGGACACGCCCGCTGGCACCCGGCTGACCACCACCTACCGCTTCGCCAGCCCGGAGGTCCTGCCCAACGTGCCCCTCTGGGAGCACGGCCTGGCCGTCATCCGCACCACGGCGGCCTTCACCCACACCGCCCCTGTCTGCCACGGCCGCCTGGTGTGGTTCTATAACCTCAGCCAGAACGCGACCGCGTACCAGTGGAACTTTGGCGACGGGTCGCCGGTCGTCACCGAGATCAGCCCGACCCACCTTTACGCCGCCCCGGGTACCTACACCGCCGTCCTGACCGCCACCGGCCCCTGCGGCACCGACGTGGCCACCGGCACGGTGACGGTCCACCCGCTCCCCTTGCCGAACCTCCTCATCGTCCCCAGCCCGACGCGGGCGGGTATTTCCACTGCGCTCTGGGACATCGGCACCGGCGGACAGCAGTGGCTCTGGGATTTTGGGGACGGTTTCACTGCCCATACGTTCGTCCCCTCTACCACTCACATCTACACCCGCACGGGCGGCGTGATAGCCAGCGTGACCGCCATTGCCGAGACCGGCTGCATGAGCACATCGTTCCGCGCGCTGACCGTGGAGCCGGGCCTGCCCTGTTCAGTGATCCTGGCTGCCCCGCCCATCGCGCGAGTCGGCATCTCTGTGGAAGTCCGCGCTACCGTCGGTGACTGCTTCGGGAACCCGGTGCAGAACGGGACGGTGGTCACCTTCGCGGCCAGTCCGCCCGCGACCGTCGCGCCGGTCACCGACACGACCCGGGGCGGTGCGGCCCGGACGTTCGTCTCCTCCACCATCACCGGGACGGTGGCCGTGACGGGCACCGCCGACGGTGTCTCTGGCACCGCCACCATCCGGTTTACCACTATCTGGCCGGCCTATCTGCCGCTGGTGATGCGGTCGTTCCCACCGGAGGAGTTCTGCGCGCCCCAGCGGGTCGCCACGCTGGACGCTGGGCCGTACCCCTCCGCTGTGGCGATAGACCCGGCGGGCCACCGGGCTTTCATCGCCCATCAGCAGGGCGTGCGGGTAATGGATACCATCCATCACACCGTCATCACCGATGTCCGTTCCGTGACCGCCGGTTTCGGCGTCGCCTACGACCCGGAGCACAACCGCATCTGGGTGGCGACGCGGGACGCCAGCCCGGGGCGCGTACGGGTGCTGGACAGGAGCACGTACGCGCTGCTGGCGACGCTCCCGGCGGGCGACGGCGTGCACTCGGTGGCCTATAACCCGAACACCGACCGCGTGTACGTCAGCAACTTCGGCAGCGGGACGGTGGGGGTCTATGATGCCGCCGCCCTCACGCTGACGGCAGTGCTGACCGGCTTCGGCGAGCCCGCGCATATGGCTGTCAACACCGTCACCAACAAAATCTACGTGGCAGACCACGGAGCGTATCGGGGAGTGGTGGTGATAGACGGGACCACCCATCAGACCCGGACGATTCAGGCGGGGCCGGGACAATGGCAACTGGCATTGCTGGATGCCTACGGCGTGGCGGTTGACGCAACGCGCAACCGGGTCTATGCCACCGGCATCTCCCAGGGCCGCATCGCGCTGATAGACGGAGGGACGGACACAATTGTTGGCGCAATGGACGTGAAGCGGGGCGACGGCTTCCTGGTGCCGTTACGGGTGATTGCCGTCAATCCCAATCTCGGGACCTATGGTCACCTGTGGACGGTCACTTCCGAGGAAGACGGAGGACAGAACCAGGTGCTGCTCATCCCGGTCTCCCTGATGGGTACGCCGACGCCGGTGCCGCTGGACCTGCCCGCGTATCCGCTGGACGGGATTGCGCTGGACCCGACGACGGATCGGGTCTGGGTGACCAGCGTCCGCAGTGGACAGGTCACCGTCGTCCAGGACGGGGAGCCGTTGTGCCTGACGCCGTTCTCGGCGGAGCGGATGTTCCGCATCCAGCGGTTGCCGTAGAAAAAAGGTGACGGTCACCTGGAAGGTGACCGTCACCTTTTTGTTGTTTATTCCGGCAGTTCGCAACCCTCCATCCAGACCGCGGCCAGGTTCTCCAGGTCGGGCGGGAGCAGGTTGGCCCACGGGTCCACCAGGACGTCCAGCACCGCGGGTTTGCCCGATCGGACGGCCCGCTCCAGGGCCGGAGTAATCTCCTTCGGGTCCTCCACCCGCACCCCCCAGCAGCCGCAGGCACGGGCGATTTCGTCGTAGCGGATGTCGGTGAAGTCCACGCCGATGTAGCGGGCGTCGTAGTTGGCCATCTGCGAGGCCTTGATCATCCCCCACTGCCGGTCGTCGGCGATGACGATGACGATGGGGACCTTCAGCCGCGCGGCCGTCTCCAGTTCCTGCATGTTCAGAGCGAAGGCGCCGTCGCCGCAGATGGCGTAGACGGGCCGGTCCGGCGCGGCCAGTTTGGCCCCGATGGCATAGGGGAGCCCCGTCCCCAGATGGCCGGAGTCGGCCGCCCAGAGGAAGGAGCGGGGGGCGTAGACCCGGTTCAGATAGTGGGCCCAGACGGTCGTATTGCCGCCGTCCACGACGGAGATGGCATCCCTGGGGAAAAAGGCGCGCACGTCCCGGACCAGCCGCAGGGGGTGGATGGGCTTCCCGTCCGAGGCGGCCTGCTGCTCAAAGTTCGCCAGCCAGGCCTGCTGGGCGGCCCGGTAGGCCTCCATTTGGGGCCGCTCCGGGATGGGCGGGGTCAGCCGCCGGACGGCCTCTATCAGCGCACGCAGGGTGGCTTTTGCGTCCCCCACCAGGGCCAGGTCCACGGAGCGGTTGAGGGCGATGTTCTCCGGCTCAATGTCAATCTGGATGAATTTCTGGACGTCGGGCTCGCCCCACATCGGCGGGAGTCCCCAGAAGTCCACGTCCCCCAGCCGCCCCCCGACCAGGAGCACCACGTCGGCCTCGTTCTGCGCGCCCAGCGCGCCGTAACCGCCGGGGATGAGGCAGAGGGGGTGGTCTTCGGGCAGGACACCGCTGGCCCCCATAGAGGTGGTGACCGGCGCGGAGAGGTATTCGGCCAGTTCCCGCACCTCGTCCCAGGCGCCGGAGCGTAGGACCCCGCCGCCGGGGTGGATGAGGGGCCGCTCCGCCGCCACCAGCATGCGGGCCGCTTCTTCTATGAGATGGGCCGGGGCGACGGGGCGCTCCAGGGCCCGATACCGCCGGGGCGGCCAGGGGTGGTAGGTGAGGGCGGATTCGTCCACCCGCTCCAGCAGGACGTCCACGTGCAGGTCCAGATAGACGGGGCCGGGACGGCCGGAGAGGGCGACGCGGAAGGCCCGCTGGACCAGTTCGGGGATGCGCTGCCAGTGGGTGACGCGGGCACGCCACTTGGTGATGGGAGCCAGTAAGTCCACCTGGTTGAGGGACTGCATGGAGCCCCGTTCGGGGTAACTCTTCCAGGTCTGGTTCTGGGCGCCCAGGACGATGAGGGGGATGGAGTCGGCCCAGGCGGCGTAGACCCCCGGGACCAGGTCGGCGACGCCCGGCCCGACGGTGCCCATGCAGACCCCCGGCTCGCCGCTGACGCGGGCGTAGGCGTCGGCCATGTGGGCGGCGGCCTGTTCGTGGCGGGTCATGACGAACTCCATGCCCGCCGATGGCCCCAGGCGGCGGACGGCGTCCAGGATGGGGCAGAGTTGGCCGCCGGGGATGCCAAAGATGTAGCGGACGTTCTCCTGAATGAGACAACGGACGAGCAATTCGGCTCCAATCATGGCTGGCCTCCTGAGGTGGTTCACTGATGGCTGATTGCGGATTCAGGTTCCGGATTCCAGGACGAAGAGGGTCAGTTGGCGAACTTTTTCGGCGTAGGCGGAGGGGAGGGAAGACGCTTCCGTCTCCCCTACTTCTGTCTCCGGGATTCTCTGACCGACACGCTCCACCATCCCGGCCATCTCCTCCAGGGCCTGATGAAGAGCAATGACCGGTGGGGAGCCGTCGGTCGCCAGTGCCTGGGTCAGGTACTGGATGGTCTTTCCCATCACGATGGTGAAAACATCCACCCGGCTCAGGGAAAGGCCGGACTGGACCGTACGCCCTGACCAGTAGAGGGCATCTTCCAGGATTTTCTCTTTCAGCGATGCCCAGTTGGTCTCTCCGGGCGGGGCCGGCCGCTTGCGGCAAACCAGGATACAGTCGTACCGGATATTCCCCTCACTGCTGTGGAAGCCACTGCGGCCTTCTGAACGTACAATGGGGGTCGCAGAAATATAAAAGCCCGCGTCCAGTAACAGATGGGCGATGCCTTCCCAGGCGGAGACCCGATTGTGGTGGAAGGTGAAAACCAGCAGGCCGTCATCTTTCAGTACCCGATGGCACTCGGTGAATACCCGCTTCATCCGTTGTACAAAGAATTCGCTCGTCTTTCCCAGGCGCTGGTTCTCCACAATCTCGTCCGGGTTGCCGGAGAGGTCCGGTTGGAAGTGAGGGTATTCGTCCTTCAGGCCCAGCCGAAGCCAGACGTAGAAGAAGTCGGCGAGTTCGGAGTACTGGACGTTATCAAAATAGGGCGGGTCGGTCACTACCGCGTCTACCGAAGCGGATGGGATGAAAGACAGGTCCTCGGCACTCTGGCAGCGGAGCAGAGCCCCGCGTTCGGTCCGCATCAGTTCGTCAAAACTCTCCACCAGATGGCCTTCAATTCGGTCGCGGGTATATTTCCGCTGGGGGCCTCCACCGGGCCGGGGCAAGCGTTCGTAGGGATGCTGACCATAAGCCTTGCCCCGACGGACTTTCTCCACACACTTCAAAAAAGTACCCCGCCCGAACGCCGTACCCCAGACGTTGTTCTCTGTTGGACGCTCAATGGGATGATAAGCGTGAAGCCCGAAAAAGACCGAAAT
The DNA here is from genome assembly GCA_037445395.1 of Thermoflexales bacterium. GTDB lineage: Bacteria > Chloroflexota > Anaerolineae > B4-G1 > DUEL01 > SpSt-77. Next base: position 5,215 of record JBBIKR010000040.1, on the reverse strand, counting down.
TTTGTGCCACTCAATCTCGTACTTGCAGAACATGTTGTTCGCGTCCAGGCAATCCGAGAAGGCCAGGAGCATCAGTTCGCGGACATTCGTATCCGGCAACTCCAGGATTCGCTGAAGGAGAACGGAGAGACAGAGCAACTGCCGTTCGTTGAAGAGGTGCCAGAAATGGGTGTAGCCATGGTTAATCGGTCGCGGGTCGCTCCGCCCTTCGGTCGGAATCCGTTGATGGGGGAACGGCAGGGTTTGCCGGCGTTGTTCCCATTCGGCCCGGGCCTGCTCCCATAGAGCAATATCCCGTTCGTCCACCCGCTTGAAGAAACGGCCGCAGGTCTCGCAGTATCCCTCCAGGGCATGGAGTTGAGCATCCAGCATTCGGCCCCTTCGTTCTACGGCATCCAGTATGCGTTGTTCAGAACCGCACTCCGGGCAACGGAAAACTCCTCGTCCGGAGAGCCCTTTGCGCGGGTCAAAGGTCGTTCCACAATCCGGACACACCGTATGAGATTGATCGCCCGCGGTCTCAATCACGCGCAGGCATGAGGGACATACGGAGACGTGGATATGGTCTCGTCGGGACAACTCGTAGTTCGGGAATAGGCAAACGGCTGCGCCGCATCGGGCGCATTCGGCCGTTTTGACCCAGAAATAGTACATCACATCCGCGGGATGGCCCTGAGGGCAGGTGGTACGATAATAACGGCGGATTTCTTCTCCGGCCGTTCTATCCAGAACCTGAAGAGCCGCATCCAGGGCGTCCAGGGAGACCGGTTCTATCTCCTTCCGGGTGATAAACCAGGCAACAGGATTGATGTCCACGCCGATCACCCGACAGCCCAGACGGAGCGCCTCCACAACGGTGGTACCGCCGCCCATAAATGGGTCCAGCACGACTTTGCCGTCCAGGTTTGCCCCATCGCAGAATTAATGCCAGAGGGCCGTCGGGCTCTCTTCGGCAGGGCGAAGGGTCGCCAGGAGAATCATGCGAAAAACGCTCCCCAGCCGTCGTGCCCACCATTTGTGCATCTGGTAGACCGGTCTCTTGGAGTTCCCTTCCGCCAGGGCGACCGGGTTTAACCGTTCTACCGGAAAGTCCCACTCAATGTATGCTTTCCCCATCGCTCCATCACGAATTGTGCTTCAGCAGGTTCTGCCACATTTCATTGCCCTGCTCGCCGTAGAGTTCTACAAACTCCCGGCGCAGTTCTGCGATTTTCTCCTCCAGAATTTCCGCGATTGTCTGGCCCTTCGGATCGCGAAATGTCTCCGCGACCTGACCGGCGATCTCGTAAATTTCACCAATACAATCGGGGTCATTGGAGATAAACTCCCAGAATTTGCGCCCGGATAGCCAGGATACACCCCCTTCCTGGTCTACGTACTTGCGGACCACACTGCTGACCTGCTGTTCGCTTCCATAACACATTCCGTAAAGGGCAACGGAGCCCTGATTCCGCCGTTGGGCCGAGCGGAGGAGTTGGGTGATCCGCACCCCCAGGTCTTTGGGAATGGTGTTTGGCCCGCTTTTGACCTGGATGTAGTAGCAACGTCCTTCTCTGGTCTTCAGGATGTCTGCCCCCTCTACACCTGTCCCCTCGGAGAACACTTTGGCGACCTCTTGCAGCGCGATGCCGAAAGAAGTTACCGTTCCCCGCTCCAGACGTTGCTGAACAAGCCAGCGGACGATGGACTCGGCGTTGTTCAGCCCCATTTCCGTGGACAGGATGCGAATCAGAAAAGGATTGACGTTGAGGTCTTCCAGCCTTAGCCGGGAGATGGTATCGGCCCGATGGCGGAGAAACTGCTCAAAGATACTGCGGATTCTCTACCGCACATCCGTGTTCAGCGGCATCTCGCCCTCCATCTGACCGCTGTGGAGTAGCGGTTACACCCATCGCCGGGAATCTGGAGAGCAGGGGGATTCTGCGGCGGCGGCCGAAGGCCGCCGCCGCAGAAACCCCTCCCTTTTCTACCCCCGCACCATTACCAGGCCGCTGGGACGCTGCGGAGGGCGTTTCTCCTCTGACCGCGCCGGCGCCATTGCCCGGGCCAGTTCCAGGGCGCGGGCGGCCTTCTGCGCAACCCCCTCCTCCCCCCGGTCCCGAAAGTCCTGCTCCACCCGCTCCAGAAGCCCCAGGAACCCCTCGGTGAGCATCTGCGAGTTCGCCTCCAGAATCTGCCGCATCGTCTCCTCGTCCGGGGCTTCCATCAGTTGGGTCAGCAGGAGCAGTTCGGGGGGCACCTGTTCCTGAAGCAGTCGCATCACCAGTTGCCAGACCTCCTGCAGGCGGGAGAGGGTCTCCTGGTCGCCGGCCTGCTGGGCACCTTCCATCTCCGAAGCCAGGACGTTCAGGAAGAGGTCGTCCATTTCCACCAGCCGACGGCGGGCCAGAAGTTCCGGCTGCTCCGAGGTCAGCAGGTCCCGCAGCAGGCGCAGTTTGGCCTGCACCTCCTCCCGGGCCTGCGCCCGAATCTGCTCCCGAACCCCCATCACCTCTTCCCGCAGGGCCTCCAGACGCTTCCGCTTCTCCTCGTCGGTCTCGCTCTCTATGCGACGGGTCAGTTTCTGGAAGAAAAGGTAATCCACCAGCGGCTGCCCGAAGGTGACCAGTACCGCGCGGGTCGCCGGGTCTTCGGCCTCTACCAGCAGGTCCAGCAGTTTCTCCCGGGTGGGCTCGGCCTGCAGGGCCTGAAGGGCGCGGGAACGGGCGGCCAGTTTGCGGCCCACGGCCGTCTGCTCCAGGAGCAGCGCGCGCACCTCCATCAGGCGCTGGAATGCCTCCCCCCGTCCCAGTGCGTCGGCCTGCTCCAGGTTCAGGGAGAGGATGCGGAAGAAATTCTCGTCCAGCATCGCCTCGTTTTCCTGAATCAGCGCCATGCGCTCCTCAGGCGTGGATGCTTCCAGCAGTCGCTTCAAGAGGTCCGCCCGGTCCCGCTGGGCCTGGATCATTTCCGGCGTGACGCCGTCGGCCTCCAGTACCCGGTTCACCAGGCTCTCGTAGGTGAGGAAGACCTGCGGGTTGAGCAGATAACTCTTCCGCTGCTCCTGGGGCATGGTGCTCATCACCGCGCGGGAGAGCGCTCCAATGGCCTGCTGCCGCTCCATATCGGTCCGTCCGGCAGCCATGGGCATGTAGACCAGCGCCAGTTCCTTGCGCGGGTCGTGGTAGATGAAGGGAATCTCCAGTACGCTGGCGAACCCACACGCGGGGCAGATGGCCAGGTTGACCTGACCCGCCAGCAGTCGGGCTTTGGCCGACGGGTCCATTTCCACATCCAGAATCTGCTCTATCGGGATGCCGAAGGACGTTCGGCAGTTGGGACAGGTCACTCGGGCCAGAAGTTGTTGTTGTGCCATTTTCCTCCTTAAGGGTGAAGGATACAGGGATACAAGGATACAAGTAGACAGGGGGCGGGGCGTCTACACTGGCACCGGGAGGTGATCGTCGCGGGGGCGGGGAAGGCTGAAGGAGAAGGTGGCGCCTTTCCCTGGCGCGCTCTCCACCCAGATGCGGCCCCCGTGCGCCTCCACGATGGCCCGGGCCAGGTAGAGGCCCAGGCCCACACCGCCCGCCTGCCGGACGGGTGCCTCGTCCACCCGGTAGAAGGGGTCAAAGATGCGGCCCTGTTCGGTGGACGGGATACCAATGCCCTCGTCGCTCACCGAGATGATGACCTCCTCGGGCCGGACCTCCCCCCGGATGCGGATTCGCCCTCCCTCCGGCGAGTACTTGATGGCGTTGGAGACCAGGTTGTTCAGCACCTGCTCCAGGCGTAACGGGTCCCCCCGGACGGTGGGGAAGTCCGGGGGAAAGCGGACCGCGATGTCGTGACGGTCGGTCTGGGACTGGAACCGCTGGACGACCCGGCGGGCCAGCACCTCCAGGTCCACCTCCTCCTGCTTCAGCGGCAGTGCCCGGGCCTGAATGCGGGACGCGTCCAGCAGGTCGCTGATCAGACGGTCCAGCCGTCGGGCTTCCTCCTGGATGACCCCGGCCAGTTCCCGAACCGTCTCCGTATCCCACTGAGCATCCGGGCGGGCCAGCGTTTCCGCGTAGCCCAGAATGGTCGCCACCGGCGTCTTCAGTTCGTGGGAGACGACGGAGACAAAGGTGGACTTGAGCCGGTCCGCCTCCCGGAAGCGGGTGATGTCCCGCACGTTGGCGATGATGTTGACCAGTTTCCCCTCCCGGTCCAGGAGGGGGGCGTAGGTGATGCCCACGCTGAGGACGCCGCCGGTCCGGCGGCGCAGGTCTCCCTCCACGTAGAGGACGGTCTTCCCTCGGGACTGGGTCAGGGGCCAGCCGCCCGCGGTGGCCCGGCTCAGGTCCATATCCGTATCCCGCCGCGCCCAAACGATGATTTCATCGTGGTGGCGGCCGATGGCCTCGGCGGCCGACCAGCCGGTCATCTCCGCCAGCGCCCGGTTGAAGACGGTGATGCGCTGGCCGGGGTCCAGAATCATCACTCCGTCGGCACTGTGTTCCAGAATGGCATCCAGACGCCGCTTCTCCTGGGCCAGCCGCTGGTACAACTGGGCGTTGTGGACGGCGATGGCGGCCTGGTCGGCGAAACTGGCCAGGACCTGCCGGTCGTCCAGCGTGAAAGCCGCACCGTAGGCCCGGATGACGTAGAGGACGCCGATCAGTTCCTGCCCGATGCGCATCGGCAGGGCGATGACCTGGCTGAAGGGCAGACCGGTCCGCAGGGCGATCTCCGCCAGTTTCGCTTCCAGGTTGGGAATCTGGAAGAGAAACGGGTCCACCTGGTTGGGTATGTCCATTAACAGAAGGGAAAAGTACTCCTGGAGCCGCGCGGGGAAGCCGCGCGCGGCCCGGATGGCGAACCGACCGTCCGGTTCCCGGACGGCGATGAGGGCCGCCTGCCCGCCCAGCATCTCCATGGCCGCCTTCAACACTTCGGAGAGGACGGCGTCCAGGTCCAGTTGGGCGGTGAGCGCGCGGCTGATTTTCAGCAGATAGTCCCGCTGGCGAATCCAGTAACTGGCGAACATCAACGGTGGACTTTTACTCCCTCGCTCCCCCTTGCCCCCCTCCGAAACGGGAGCATAGGGGGGAGTTGGGGTTTGAGGGCGGCGGCCCGCAGGGCCGCCGCCCTCACCTACCGTGGGAACGCAACCGCCGCCCACGCGCCGGCGACCCCCCCACCGAAACAGGACGCCGGGCGGGAGGGGCGGGGGGGGGGGGGTGAGAGGGAC
>JBBIKR010000039.1:0-27486 GCA_037445395.1 Thermoflexales bacterium | reverse complement strand
TGCTTGGCGCCCAGCTCCCGTCCCGTTTGGCGTCCAGGGGCCTGTTTCACTTAACTTAGTGGTGTGGGGGGGGGGGGGGGCCGCCCCCCCCCCCCCCGCCGTTTCCCCACTTGACAACTTTTGGGAGATTGTTATAATGGGGAGCAGCCCATCATCCGAAAACGAGAGGAGGTGAACAGAGCGTGGCGCGAGTGGTTGCTGAAGAAGGGGAATCGCTGGATTCCCTGATGCGTCGGTTCAACAAAAAGGTCCAGAACGAGCGCATCCTTTCCGAGATTCGGCGGCGCCGGTTCTACGAACCGCCCACCATTCTTCGGAAGCGCCGGAAGGCGGCCAAACTGCGCAAGAGCCGCCGGACCACTATGCGCAGTCTCCAGCGATACGGGTAATCCGTCCGTACGGGGTGCAGGCCGATGATTTACGGAGAGCGGGTCCGCCTGCGGGCCATAGAGCGGTCCGACATCCCCACCTTCGTCCGCTGGTTCAACGACCCGGAGGTGCGTCGGTATCTTCTGGTGTACGCGCCCATATCGGCCGCGCAGGAAGAAAAATGGTTTGAGGACGTGCTCCAGCGCATCCAGCGGCGGGAGGAGTTCATCTTCGCCGTGGAGGCCCGGGTGGGGGACGAATGGGTGCCCATCGGTAACGTTGGCCTGCACCGGATCAACTGGAAAGACCGTAGTGCCGTTTTCGGCATCGTCCTGGGGGAGAAAGCGTACTGGGACCAGGGATACGGCACCGACGCGACCCGCACAATGCTCCGTTTCGCCTTTGAGGAACTGAACCTCCATCGGGTGGAACTGGAGGTCTTTGACGAGAACGCGCGGGCCCGCCGTTGCTACGAAAAGGCCGGCTTCCGCCACGAGGGGACGCGCCGGCAGGCCGCCTTCTTCGAGGGCCGGTACCACGATTCCCATCTGATGTCCGTCCTGCAGGAGGAGTTTCTGTAGAAAACCACTAAGGGACACGAAGGGTACAGCACTGTTGTACCCTTCGCGTCCCTTGTGGAAGTCGCGACGATCACAAAGTATTCCACCGAAGGCCGATCCATGCCCTCTCTGCGACTTCCCAAAGGAAAGGTTCAAATGATTCGGGAACTGGACACCGTGGTTTTTGCCAGAGACCTGAAGACCTATGGCCTCAAGCGCGGTGATGTTGGGGCTGTTGTGCATTGCTATGGAGATGGGGCAACCTTTGAAGTAGAGTTTGTCACCGGTGAAGGCAAGACCATCGCTGTCGTCACACTGACTGAAACGGATATTCGGCCAATGCGCCGTGAAGAAATCCTTCACGTGCGGACTTTTGTCCCGGCGGTCACATGACCCACCGGGTGGCAGGAGTCAATATGGGACTGAAAGACCGCCTGCAGCAGGATCTGAAAGACGCGTTGCGGAACCGGGACGAACGGCGCAAGGCCGTCATCCGGATGGCGCTGGCGGCCATCCAACTGGCCGAGGCCGACCACGGGGGCGAACTGGACGAGCCGTCCCTGGTCGCCGTCCTGCAGAAAGAGGTCAAGCGGCGGCAGGAGACCATAGAGGAACTGCGCGGCACCCCCCGCGCGGACCGGCTGGCCGACGAGGAAGCGGAACTGGCCATTCTGGAATCCTACCTCCCCCGGATGCTGAGCCGGGAGGAGATTGCCGCCGAGGCCCGCGCCGTCATCGCCCAGGTGGGGGCCACCGGCCCCCGGGATATGGGTGCCGTGATGCAGGCCCTGATGCCCCGGATGAAAGGGCGCGCCGACGGTCGGCTGGTCAACGAAGTCGTGCGAGAGTTGTTGACCGGATAAGATGCTCCGGCATAAGCCCGCGAGAGTCCAAACGCAGAAAGCGACCCCCAGCGGGGTCGCTTTTTGGTCAATGGAGGTGCAGAAATGAAATCCGCGCTTCGTTTTCGGCTTCTGATGGTGTTGCTGATCGTGCTGGGAATCGGAACCGCCTGTGCCCTGCCAGCGGCGGTTCTGCCTACTCCGACGCCGATACCGACCATTCCTCCCACGGCGACCTCCGCGCCGCCCGTCCTGCCCACCGTCCCCCCTGAAGCCTTCAACGCGCTGGAAGCCCAGGTGGTAGCGGTCTACGCGCAGGCCGCCCCGGCCGTCGTCAACATCACCACCCGCAGCATCGCCTACGACATCTTTATGCAACCCATCCCCCAGGAAGGGACCGGGTCCGGTTTTCTCTACGACGACCAGGGGCACATCATCACCAACTACCACGTGGTGGAGAACGCCGAGTCGGTGGTGGTGACACTGGCCAACGGGCGGTCGTTCCCGGCGGAGATTGTGGGAGTGGACCCGTCGTCGGACCTGGCGGTCATCCGGATTCCGGCGGAGAACCTGCCGGCTCCGCTACCCCTGGCGGACTCCAGCCAGTTGCGGGTGGGGCAGTTCGTCATCGCCATCGGCAGCCCCTTCGGGCAGGTGGGGACGATGACGCTGGGAGTCATCAGCGCGCTGGAGCGGGTCATCCAGAGCCCCGACGGCCGCTTCATCGGCGAGGCCATCCAGACCGACGCCGCCATCAACCCCGGCAACTCCGGCGGCCCCCTGCTGGACCTGCAGGGACGGGTCATCGGCGTCAACTCCCAGATTATCAGCCCCAGCCAGGCATCGGCGGGCATCGGGTTTGCCGTCTCCTCCAACACGGTGCGGCGGGTGGTGCCCCACCTGATCGCCGAGGGACGGTATCCCCACCCCTGGCTGGGGGTGCAGGTCCTCTCCCTGACCCCGGAGTGGGTCCAGGCGCTGCGGCAGGTCGGGATGGAAGTTCCGGTGGAGAAGGGTCTGCTGGTGCTGAGCGTGGTTCGGGATGGGCCAGCGGACCGGGCCGGCATCCGGGGCGGAACTCAGATGGTCCGCGTCGGGGGATACCGGATTCCGGTCGGCGGCGACATTATCACCGCCGTCAACGGCCACCCAGTGCCGACGCTCCAGGAACTGAACGTCTACCTGGATTCGCAGACACGGGTGGGCGAGACGGTAGAGGTAACCCTCTTCCGGGAAGGACAGGAGATGAGGGTGAACGTCACGCTGGCAGAGAGGCCGCAGTGACCCGAAAGAATCCGCCCGCAGGCTTCCAACCTGCGGGCGGATTCGCTTATGCTCCCAGAAACCGTCGCCGCTGCTCCGGGGTCAGCAGGGCCAGCAGGTTGGGAATCTCCGGCCGCCTTTCCGGCGGGACCCCATCCAGGAACGTGCGGATGGCCTGGGCAGCGGGGGCCGTTTCCGGTCGGGACTCCAGGCGGGCCAGCAATTGGTCCACCTGACCAACGGTCAGAGAGCCCAGCAGGGAATCGGGGGAGACGCCCACGGCGTTCAGGGTCTGGAACAGGTTCCGCAGGGCTGTGACCGAAATGCCGCGCTTCTCCAGTTCGGGCGCGATGTAGTCGCCGAAAAAACGAGCATCCAGGATGGACTTGCGCCCAGCCTCCACCTCCCGCATTTCCTTCCAGAGATTTCGCCCCCTGACCAGCCCCTCAATGATGTTGTGGACCAGTTCGGTCCCGCCCCAGCCGATGATGCCCGCCGTGAGCAGCCAGTCAATCAGCGTGCCGACGGTGAACTGGCCAAAGATGCCGCCGACGCTGGACGTGAATAACACGAGGTTGGAGAAGAGGACATCAAACCCCAGCAGGCGGAACATGCGGACGTTGGTCAGGCCGATAGCGACGGCGGCGACCAGTGTGCCCAGCCACTGGGACCACGCCTTTTTGGCACGAACATAAGTCGGAGCGGATGGGTTGGGCACACCCATTCGGTTGGGCCAGACACCCGGGGCCTCCCAGCGGTCCCAGAAAATTTCCAGAATCCGCTCCACAAAAGTGGCGATGGCGATCAGCGGCGCCATGGTGATCCAGAGGACATCCGCCGGTGCTTCCCCGCCCTCCTGTCCGATGGGGGCCGCCCAGGCGACCACGGGGACGGCCACCAGAAGCAATATCCAGCCAGCAGTGCGCAGCCACGTTGATCGGTGCATGGGTCTCCTTTTTTATCCCCGGATGTCGGACACGGTAAATCCCCACAGGATACATCCTGTGCTACGGATCAGCGGGTGCGCCGCCGCCACTCGTCCCGCAGTTCCAGGGCGTCCACCCCACTCCCCAATGCCAGGAACTGCCGCAGCAGGCGGGTGAATCGGGCCGCTTCATCCAGCATCGGGAAGTGGAACGAGTCCTCCAGGGAGACCAGATAGATGTTCTCCTCCCACTGGCTCACCCAGCGGTCCTCCGGGGGGCGAATCAGCGGGTCGTTCTTCCCGTAGACCAGGAGCACCGGGAACGTGAACGACTCCAGGTCGGGGCGCAGGTCCTCTGTCCAGACCGTCTGGACGCTGTGGACGACAGCGTTCAGGTCCGTCTTGTTCGCCTCCATCTGGACCTCCGGGTAAGCGGAGGCCTGACGGCGGCCCAGAATACGGCTGAGCCATTCACCGTTGTGGTGGTTAGAAAAGGTCGCCAGCGGGGGAGCGATCGCGGACCCCACCAGCGGGGTACTCACGGCAACCAGCCGGTCCACCCGTTCCGGCACCCGGGCGGCCAGGCGGATGGCTACCACACCACCCAGCCCATGCCCCACCAGGATTGCCTGGGAGATGCCCATCTCCTCCATAAATTGTTCTACCAGGTCCACATACGCGCTCAGCGAGTAGCCATCCTGTCGGCGGTCCGTATCCCCAAACCCCCAGAGGTCCAGCGCGTAGGCCCGATAGCGCTCGGAGAGGTCGTCCATTGCCGACATCCAGTAGCGCCAGGAGCCGAGCCAACCGTGGATGAAGATGACCGGTCGGCCTCGCCCAATGGCCTCGTAGTGGACCAGCCTACCCTCAATGATGACCGCGCTCATATCCCGTATCGCCGATCGCGTATTGTCTATCGCGTATCGCGTATCGTCTATCGCGTATCGCGTATCGCGTATCGTCTATCGCGTATCGTCTTTCCGCTTCACGCTTCACTTTTCACGTTTCACGTTTCACGTTTCACTTCACGTGTGGCGGTTCAGGATGTCCCGGACCTGCTGAATTAACTCGTCGGGGGCGAAGGGTTTGAGGATATACTCCTCCGCCCCGGATTCCAGCCCCTGCTGGATTTCGGAATCCTGCCCCTTGGCGGAGAGAAAGACGACGGGCAGGGATGCCGTCTGCGGGTTCTCCTTCAGCCGACGGCATGCTTCGTAGCCGCTCATCCTGGGCATCCGCACATCCAGGATGACCAGGTCGGGCCTCTCCGCCTCCGCGACCTCCACCGCCTCCGCGCCGTTTGTGGCCAGGAGGACATCAAAGCCGGCGAACCGCAATGTGAAAGCAATGAGTTCCCGAATGTCTTTCTCGTCCTCGGCAACCAGAATGCGCGGCATACTCCTCCTTGTACAGGACAAAAACTGCAGGGATCTCTGGGGTTCCTCTTTACGTTGTCGCTGGCTGAACCAGGGCAGAAATTTCCCGGACGAAATCCTCTACCGCAAATGGTTTGGTCAAAAACTGCACAGCGCCCAGAGCCAGCGCCCGCTGCTCTTTCAATTCCTCGTCCGTCACACTCCCGCTCATCACCACCACCGGAATATCCCGGGTGCGCGGGTCGGATTTCAGATTCCGCAGTACCTGATAGCCGTCCACGTCCCGCAGTCTCAGGTCCAGCAGGATCAGCGCGGGATGGGTCTCGCGCGCGATCTGGATGGTCCGCTTCCCCTGCCCGGTCGTCTGGACGCTGAACCCATGGCGGCGAAGCGCCTCCCGGATCAGCGAAAGGGTGTCCCGGTCATCGTCCACGACCAGGATGAGCCCTCGCCGATGGAGCACCCGCCGCACCAGTTCCATCAGCCGTTCCTCATCTATGGGCTTGCCCAGATAGTCCACTGCCCCCAGTTGAAGCCCTCTCTCCCGGTCCGGAACAACGGAGATCACGACGACCGGGATATTCGCCGTCTGCGGGTCCTGCTTGAGATGCTCCATCACAGCGAACCCGTCCATATCGGGCAGGCAAATGTCCAGAGTAATCAGGCCCGGCTGGACCTCCCGGGCCAGCCGCAGCGCCTCCTCACCCCGCCCGGCAATTTGCACCGCATAACCCTCACGTTCCAGATGAATCCGAATCAGGTTGGCAATATCCGCCTCGTCCTCCACCACCAGCACCGTGGCCCCCCCGGAGGGCGCTGGAGAGGGAGCCGGAGCCCGGGCGGTCGCCAGCGGAAGGGTAAAGGTAAAAGTGCTTCCCTCGCCCAACTCGCTCTCCACCCAGATTTGCCCCCCGTGCATCTGCACCAGGGACGCGGTGATGGGCAACCCCAGGCCGGTGCCGGGCGTCTCCTGGACCAGCGGGTCGTCGGCGCGGAAGAAGCGGTCAAAGATTTTCCGCTGGTTCTCCCTGGAAATGCCGATGCCGGTATCGGCAACGGAGACTTCCAGCATATCTCCATTGGGATGGGCGGAGACGGTCACCCGCCCCCCTGGTGGGGTATACTGGATGGCATTGCTGATCAGGTTGGTCAGAATCTGGGCCACCCGGTTGCTATCCCCCCAGATGGGCGGGAGATTTTCGGGAACGTCCACCTGAAGAGCGATGTTCTTGCTCTGCGCCCGTCCCTGAAGGGTGTGGACCACCTGCCCCACCACCTCGTGGATGTGAACGGCCCGCAGGTCCAACTGTACCCGCCCGGACTCAATCCGGGAAATATCCAGCAGGTCGCTGACCAGCGCGACCATCCGTTCGGCATTGTTGCGGATAATCCCGATGAAATGCTTCTGCTGTTCGTCCAGGGGGCCGGCCATCCCCAGCATCAGCAGGTCGGCATAGCCCTTGATGGAGGTCATCGGCGTCCGCAACTCGTGGGAGACGGTGGAGATAAACTCGGTTTTGGCCCGGTCGGCCTCCACTTCGGCGGTGATGTCCCGGAACACGGAAACGGTGCCCAGGTACTCCGTCCCCCGGATGACCGGGGCGGCATGGACACTGACAATCCGGTCCCCCAGTTGGAGCCGTTCCGCGACGAAGTCTTCCGGAGTGCGGTCGGCCGGATGGGCGGCCCAGTCCTCCAGCGCCTCCAGCCACTTGCGGCCCTCCACGCCGTAGAGTCCCAGCATCTCCCGGATGCTGCGCCCGATGGCCTGCTGGCGGGGGATTTCCAGGATGCGCTCGGCGGCCGGGTTGAACAGGACGATCTTCCCGGAGGCATCGGCGAACAGGACTCCATCGGCGACACCGTCCAGGATGGCCTGGCTCTTGGCCGCCTCCACCTGTTGCTGTTTGAGCATCGCTCCCAGGTCTTCGGCCTGCTGACGGATCAGGTCGTACAGGGCGGCGTTGTTCACCGCGTTGGCTATCTGAGCGGCCGCAGCCTCCACCAGCCGCAGATGATCTTCGGTGAAATGGCCGGGGGTGGTGGAGAAGAGCAGCATGACGCCCAGGGTCTCCCCCGCCACGCCGATGGGGACCGCCAGGCCGGACTTCTGCTCCCGGCTCTCCGGCCCGGGGACCCAGCGGGGGTCGGCAGAGAGATCGGGAATCAGGGCAGGCTGATTGTGGGTCAGTACCCATCCGGCCAACCCCTCCCCTCGCCGGAAGCGGGTGGGCAGGCCCGATATGGGGATGTGAACCGGCACGCCGAAGGCGGCCCGGCGCACCAGCGTGTCGGTCTGGGAATCGATGAGCAGGAGAAAGCCCTGTTCGGCCCCGGTCACCTGCGCGACAATTTCCAGCGTCCGGTGGAGGACCTGCCCGACGTCCAGACTGGAGGACACCTGGCTGGCAATGCGGTAGAGGGCCTCCATGCGGTCCCGCTCCAGCGTCAGTTCCCGAAGAGCCTGAGCCAGTTCGCGGGTGCGCTCCTCTACCCGCTGCTCCAGTTCCTCGGTGAAGCGGCGGATTTCTTCGTAGAGGCGGGCGTTCTGGATAGCAGCGGCGGCCTGGTTCGCCAGCGCCTGGGCCAGACGGACCTCGTTGAGGGTAAAGGAGCGAGCCTCCCGCCGCTCCAGTTCCACCAGCCCCACCGTCTGCCCCCGGACGACCATCGGTATCAGCAGGAGCGAGCGGGCATTCCGTTCCTGAAGGAGCAGTTGCGCATCCGGGTTGTCTCCCGTCAGCACTGCCGGTTCCTGGGTCAGGAGCACTTCCTGCACCAGCGGGCGCTCAGCAGACGGGTACGCCCGGCAGGCCAGCGGCGCCTCCTCCCCTCGGGACTCCCATGTGACGGTGACCTGGTCCGTCTCCCGGTCCCACTCGGAGATGGCGCAGCCGTCGGCGCCGGTGAGGTCCAGCAAGCGCTCGCCCAGAGCGTAGAGCACCCAGTCCAGGTCCAGAGTGAACGACAGCGCACTGGCCGCTTCCAGCATGGTGGAGAGTTCCTGGGCGCGGCCCACCGACTCTTCAAAGAGGCGCGCGTTCTGGACGGCCACAGCGACCTGATCGGCCAGAGCGGTCAGGACGGCCAGGTCGGTGGGGGTAAAGACCTCCCGGGCCGGACGGTCTGCAGCCAGAACACCGACGACCTCTTCGCCGATCGCCAGAGGTGCCAGAGCGACGGCGCCTTTGGGAATGTAGCAGGCAGTCCCCGCCGTCGCGGCGTCGGCCACAGCCAGGGGCATCCCACTCTGGGCCACCGTTCCCACCATCCCTTCGCCGGGAGCGAACGAGTGCTCCAGGAGGGAGGAGAGGTCGTGCCCGTGAACCGCGCGTGCCTCATACCGTCCGGTTTCTGGATTCCACAGGAAGACGGCGCTGCCCTGACACTGCAGAAGACGCGGCACCGCGTCCACCACGGTCTGGAGCACACCGCGCAGGTCCAGGCGGGCCGTCACGGCGCGGTTCAGGTCGTTGAAGGTCGCCAGGATGTCCAGCCGCCGCTGGAGGTCTTCCAGCATGCGGGCATTTTCTATCGCGACGGCCGCCTGAGCGGCGAAAATCTCCAGCGCCTCTATGGTCGGATAATCCGGGGCGCGGCCGCTGCGGGGCTCGTCCACCGAGAGAACGCCCTGAATCTGCCCGCTGGGGCCGATGAGGGGCACCAGCAGCAGGTCCTGCGGATGCCACTGGCCGGGTTGACGGGGAGCCATTTCCAGCCGTTCCTCGTACACGTCCAGCCGTCCCCGCCAGCGAGATTGTTCCTCGGCCGGGATGTAGTAACTCCGACCGATGCGGAAGCGGTCATCCAGGATTGCCTGCACCGTTTTCCAGGGCTGAGGGGTTTGCCTCAGGCGCTCCAGGGCGGCCAGAGGGATGCCCGCACCCGCAACGCGCCGCAGGACCGGCGGGTCACCTTCCAGGATGCTGATCAGGACCATGTTGAAGCCGACGCTCTCCTGGACCGCGTAGACAATCTCTTCCAGGACTTCCTCCAGGGGACGGTCGGAACGGAAGGCACGGCTGACTTCCAGCACCCGGCTCAACTGGTCGGCACGCCGGTGGAGAAGGGAGGCCCGTTCCTGCTGCTCCCGATGCCAGTGGGCATTGGCAATGGCGATAGAGGCCTGAGCGGCGATCGTTTCAATGAACTGGCGCACCTCGGCATCAAAGGCATCCGCCCGAACGCTGAGCAGAGCAATCGCACCCGCCAGGCTCGCCCCGAATCGGATGGGTACCAGCAGCACGGAGCGGACATCGCCCCGGCCCAACACAGGCCGACCGGCCCTATCCGCCCGGTAGACGCTCTGGCCCTGATGTTCCAACTCCGCCAGAAGGCTGTCCTGAGGAATCTCCCGCAATTCCTGCCGGAGAGCGGCCTGCTCCTCTTCCAGGTAGCCTGCGCACAGGGCCAGTTCCCAGGCCCCCGATTCGCTGCGCATCAGGACCGCCCCGTAGGGGGTGTCGGCAATCCGCAGTGACTCCTCCAGCACCAGCCGGAGAATTTGCTCCTGATCAAAGGTGAGGCTCAGTTCTCGGGCGACCCGCTGCAGGCCGGCCAGCGCGCTCTGCTGCTTTCGCAGATGCTGGTCCGTCTGGGCGTACAGGCGGGCATTCTCAATCGCGACCGCCGCCTGATCGGCGAAGGTAGAGAGCAACTCCCGCTCCCCTTCGGTGAAATGGTGGGGCTGGGAGAAGAAAACCGCCAGCATGCCGATGACCCGTTCCCCCACCCGAAGGGGAAGGTCCGCAAATGCGATGAACCCCTCTCCCTCCGCCAGCGGAGCGACCCGTCTCAGGGTCGGGTCAGCCGCCAGGTTTTCCACAATGATGGGTTGCCGGGTGGCCACCGCGTGGCCTCGTCCGCCAACCTCCACCGGCAGGACGAGGGACCGGCGGGTGTACTCCGGACTCAGCCCATGGGTCGCGGCGAGGCGTAAAACCCGCTCTTTCTCATCCAGGACAAAGATGGCAGAGGCATCACAGCCGATGACTTCCAGAACCGAAGTTGCAATCGTCTGCAGAACCTGGGAAAGTTCCAGCGTGGAGGTCAGCGCGGTGGCGACGCGGGAGAGAGTGGCCAGTTCCAGAGCCCGACGGCGAGCCTCTTCATAGAGCCGGGCATGCTCAATGGCCGTGACCGCATACTGGCCAATGCGCTGAAGCAGAGCCAGGTCCCGCTCGGAGAAAGCCGCCGGGCGATAACTGATGAGTTCCAGCGTCCCCACAAACTCGCCGCCGCTATCCAGGGGAATGCCCAGAAATGAATGATAGGGGAGGTCAGGCCGGTCCAGTTTGGGCCGAACATCCTGGCGGGCCGAAATCTCGGGAATCAGGAGGGGCCGGCGGTGACGGGCCAGCCACCCCGAGTACCCCTCACCCAGCCGATACGTGGTTCCTGCCTCCGCATGGTAGGTTTCCGCGTCCAGGGACCCCCGACTGACCAGGAGACGGCGTGCGGGGTCCCAGAGGGTGACTTCGGCCATGTCAAAGTCTATCAACCGCCGGGTGGAAATCAGAATGTTTCGCAGAATCACCCCCAGTTCCAGGCTGGCGCTGACGGTACGGGCAATTTCTTCCAGGGTCGCCAGTTCCTGGAGGGTGAGCGCGAAAGAAGAGGCGGAGGACTCCCGGACGGTCAAGGATCCGCTCCGGCGACGGTCTCCGTCACGGCTCAGCGTTTTCAGCCACTGGCGAACGCGGTTGAGAGTTGCCATCCGCAATATACCCTGGAGCCAGAACCCGGGAAGTGTTCTGCTACGGTAACCGTCGCTCCCGACGCGCCGCCGCCGCCGCTTCGGTGATCTCCCGGATGTCGGTGAACGGACCATCATCGCTGGAGATGGCCCCGATGGCCAGTTCCATCAGCCCCACCCGCTGCTCATTCCCCTGGTCATCCCGAATCACCAGGTACCCCTGCTGGCGGGTTTTGAAATCATAATGGGTGACAATACCTTCCGAAAAACGCCGGGCCATATCCTGTGCCATCGGGCGAATCAGTTCCTTCCGGGTGATCACCAGAAAATCGTCCCCGCCGATGTGACCGATGAAATCCTCGGGAGTCCCTATATGATCAGCGGTCTCGCCGAGAACCATCGCGGTGTAACGAAGCACTTCATCGGCCGCGACGAATCCGTAGACCTCTTTGAAAGGTTCCAGGCGGTCTATGCCGATGTAGAGAATCCCCCAGTTGTCCCGGCGGAGCAGTCGGCGCAACTGGTCCTCAATAAGACGGGCACTGGGAAGGCCTGTGGTGGGATTGGTCAGGCTCTCGTAGGTGGCGCGCGCGATGGCGTTCTTCACCCGCAGCCGGAGTTCCTCCACATCAAACGGCTTGGTGATGTAGTCGTCGGCCCCCAGTTCCAGCCCCTGGATTTTATCGGACCGCTCGTCCTTCTGGGTCAGGAAAATAATGGGGATGTGGCTGGTCCGCAAGTTGCTTCGCAATTGCCGGCAGACCTCGTAGCCATCTATGTCCGGAAGCATAATGTCCAGAACAACGATGTTCGGCAACTGCTGGCGGCACATCTCCAGGGCATCTCCGCCTCGTGGAGCCACGGCAACCTCGTAGCCCTGGCTCTGGAAGTAGATGCGGAGCATGTTGGAGATGTCAAAATCGTCTTCCACCACCAGAATTCTTGGTTTGCTCATGTCTGCCTCCCCGATTTGCTGGTGGACATTCACGAACGCGAAAGAACGCGAAAGAGCACGAAAGGGCGCGAAAGGACGCGAAAGGGCACGAAAGTAACGCTACCGCAGCGGCCCTACCGTCCGGTGTGCTGCGACCGTGCGAATCCGTTCGGGAGGGAGCAAGCGGTCCAGGCAGTGCAGCGGGGCCGGGCGGAATCCGTGCCGGGCCGCCATTTCCTGAATCTCCCGCACCCGACCGACCTCTAACTCCTTCCCAACGGTATAATCTTCAAATCGGCCCTCCAGCGCCAGGGCAATCGTCTCGGCCATACAGCCGAAGGTCAGCCCGGGTGGCAGGCCGTAATCAAACCCCAGCCCGACCCCGCCGGGGGTCTGGGCCAGGCCGCCGTCCACCACCAGCACGTCCTCCCGCTCCCGGTGGACCCGTATGGAGACATCCCGGGGGCGGGCCACGTCGCAGACGACGGTCCCCGGCTTCAGGTGCTCCGGGAAGATGATGGGCCGCCCCGCGCTGGTGGCACTGAGCACCAGGTCGGCGGAGCGGATGGCCGCGATATCGGTGGCAATCTCCACCGGACCGCCCGCACTGCCGGAGAGTTCGGCCCGCATCGCCTCCAGGGCATCGGCCCGGCGGCCCACCAGGAGCAGGCGGCCCACCTGAGGGGCCAGCAACCGGGCACAGACGCCACCGATGGCCCCCGTCGCGCCGACGACAGCGGCAACGGCATGCTCCGGCTCAATGCCCACCTGGGCCGCCGCATCCAGAAGCGGCTGGACCGAAAGGGCGGCGGTGTAACTATCCCCTGTGGTCACCGGAATCTGCAATGCCCGGGCAACGGTCAGCCCGCCGTCACCCACCACAGAGGTATAGGCGCCCAGGCCCAGGATGCGGGCCCCCAGCCGCTCCGCCAGACGCCCGGTCTGGATGATTTTCCGGTAGGCCACCCGGGGCGGCACCTCCAGCATCCGTCGGGCGGTCAGCGGGCAGGCCAGCAGCCACCCCTCCACCTCCCGGCCCGTCGCGGCGGAGCGAATGGACCGGACGTGCGAAAGCACCAGCGGGGGCCAGTAGAGCGAGAGAAAGTGGATGGCTCCCACCGGCAACAGGCGGGCCAGGTTCGGATATTTCCGCGCCACGTCCGCCTTGGGGTCCAACGGGTGCAGGATGAAGGCGAATGAGTCCATCGGTGTACTCCGCGTTGCATGCTGCGTTTTGCGTCAGTCGCGGTCGTCGGATTTCGTCCCCCTGAGTTCGTCCAGGCGCGGGTACAGGCGCGGATGCAGCCGGGTGGCCCCAGGGATACGGTGGACGTCGCTCTCCTCGTAGGAGACGTTCTTCATCACCACCCGCCGCCGGGGCGAGGCCAGAAGGATGCTATCCGATTCTATGGTCCGGGCAGGGTAGACCACCAGGCCCGAACCAATGCGGCAGTGGTGACCGACGCACCCGCCCAGGACGGTCATACCCGTCGGCTCCAGGCGGTCGCCGCGCATGGCCCGCAGCGGATTGGGAATCAGGTTAAAGTCGGTAAAGGTGGTTCCGGCGCCGATAAAACTGCTCCGCCCCACACACGCCAGTTGCAGGCAGGTGTTCTGGGCGACCATCGTGTCTTCCATCAGGACGGTCTCAAAGAGGGAGGCGCGGAAGGGCAGGAAACAGCGGTCGCTGACGACGCTGAGCATCACATGGCAGCCATCGGAGATGGTGACGTTATTGCCGATGACACAAATATCCACCACTGCGCCCGGGCCGATGTCCACGTTGTCGCCGATGATCGTCGGTCCCCGGATGATCGCGCTGGGGTCAATGGAACAGTTCTTGCCGATTTTGACCACGGCGGACGAGGAAAGGACTTGCTTCTGCTCCAGCAAGGCCCGCCAGAAGAGTTTTAACTGAAGCCAGACATTCTCCTCAATCGCCTTATCCAGACGAGCCGCCTCGGCAAAGATGCCGAAAATGATGTTGGCCAGCAGGACGTGGACCCATGACTCAATGGCCAGGAATGCCCGCGTGGGCACCTGATAGACCAGGTCCCCCAGGACGTTGGACATGTGGGTGGGGACCCGGTAGTAGCCCATTTCCCGGGGCTCCGTGTGCATGATCAGCGGCCGGACCGTCCCCTCAACGCCGTGGGGAAAGTACCACATATCCGCTACATAGAGGTCACCCTCCCGGCGGATGGTCTGCTGGAGGGGAAGGGCGTGGGCGACGATGGCCTTATCGTCCAGGGGAAAGGCAACCTGACAGGCCTTGCCCAGTTTGCGGGCCTTCTGGATGAAGGTGTCAATGAAGGGCTTATCAAAGAAGAGGTTCTCCCGATAGACCAGCGTCTCCACCCGCTCCGGTTTGATCTCGCTGAACGAATCCACCTCCCGCTCCTGGGTGACATACGGCGCCAGGAGGTCCCGCTGATGGAGCCAGAGGGGCTTATTGAGCACCCGCAGTTCGCGGGCCGGCTCGTTAAACGGGTGGATGAATCTTCGGTCTCTCAGAATAATCTTCCGCATGATGCCCGTCGGCCTCCTCACCCCTCCCCCTGCCCCCTCCCCTCTCCTGGCCTGCGGTCAGGAGAGGGGAGGGGGTAGCGGCGAAGCCGCTGGAGGTGGGGTGAGGCTGAACAGTTACGAGTGGTCTATCCCCCCAGTTCTATCTCCATCGCGCAGTGGGGTCCGCCAGCCGCCGCGCAGACCACCTCGGTGACGTTGACGGAATCCCTGCCGGTCGCCCACTGGACGGTCTCCTGGAGCAGGCCGGCCAGCAGATGGCAACAGGGAGAAGATGACGCCCGTCCCTGGCACACTCCGCAACGTTCTACCACCCAGAGGAAGTGGTCGCCCTGCTTCCGGACCCGAATGTTCCCGTCGGCGAACCGATTCAACATCTCCGCCAGTATCTCCAGCCCGACCCGGGCCCGGGTCGGCGAGGGGAGAAGGGGAAATAACCACTCCACCGTGTCTGCCAGGATGCCGAAGTCGGAAATCCCCAGGTGGAAACAGGCGCGTCCGGTCTGGAACGCCAGTTCTCGTCCCCTCCCCACGCCGTACATCTCCTCCAGGGCAGCCATTAACCGGGGAACCAGGCCAACCGGGAACCCTCTCTCCAGATTGTTGGCCGGGTAGACCGCCAGATGGCGGAGGCCGGCACGACCCAGCACCGCCTGTAAGCCAGAAGTGCCCAACGATTGCTCCAGTGCCATCAGGAGAAAACGCCCAAACCGGTTAGGGATATGAGTCTCTTCTATCACCGGTCCAGAAACTCTCTCAGGGTTTGATGGAACCGTTCCGGCTCGTCCAGCATTGGGAAATGTCCGGAATACTCAAAGTACGAAACCTGAGCCAGAGGAATCCCGTTGGCCAGGATTTCCCCCTGGTCAGGATTCACAATCCGGTCATTCCGGCCGTAGATACCCAGTACCGGGATTCGGACTTCCTTCAGACGGGGGCGCAGGTCGGTACGGCGGAGAGAAGCAATACTGTAGTGGAAAGATTCCAGTGTCGTACGGGAAAGGTCCTGCCGAAACATCTCCGACCAGCGCCGCCAGTCACGGGTGAGGAAAGGAGAGGCCAGACGGACCCCGATAGGCAGGGCGCCGGGGATGCTGTAGGCCAGAGCCGCCAGGGGCTTCTTCGCGGCCAGTTTCAGCATCAGCGCCAGGCCATCTCCGGTGATGGGGGAACCCACCATCGCCACCCGCTGGACCCGTGCCGGGTGGGCCAGCGCCAGGCTCAGGGAGACCGTACCGCCCATAGAATGCCCCATAACCCGCGCCCGATAGATGCCCAACTGGTCCATAAACTGGGCCACCATTTCCACATAATCCGTCACGCTGAACTGCAACCCCTTTTTCCCCGACTCGCCAAAACCCCAGAAATCCAGCGCGTAGGTCTTATATCCATCGGCCAGCACCTCCATTGTGCTCAGCCAGTAGTTCCATGAGCCCAACCAGCAATGAAGGAGAATAACCGGCTGACCCCGACCGTATGTCTCATAATGGATGACTCCCCGATCTGTGACGATGGAACTCATTGTCTTTCTCCTCGGGCATGGTCACCCCTGTTATCTTATCACAAAACCAGCCCCTTCCCCACAACAATGCGTTGCAAGTGAGTTAAAAGGAGGTTACAGTCTCTCTCGGCCTTATACAACATAAAGGCGGACACCTGTGGCCGTGGTCCGAAGAGACCGGCCCCACGGACGGCGGTGCCCGCCCCGAGATCGCCGACTACTCCCCCTCGCCGTCCATCGTCTCCAGAATAGAATAAAGCAGTTCCAGGAGGACGTTCTTGACACTTTCCTTATCAGTGGCAACACAGGGAAGAACTTTCACCGCCGGGTCAATCCGCAAAGCGATCCGCAGGTCCTCCGGAGACCAGGCGTCTTCCACGTCCTGCTTGTTTGCCGCCACCACGTACGGCGTTGGAGCATAGGTCCGAAATGTATCCAGAATCAACCGGGCCTCGCGGAAGGTCTCCGGACGGGTGCTGTCCACGACCACCACGAAGCCCAGCATCCCCTCCGAGAGAATCTCCCACATAAACTCAAATCGGCGCTGCCCCGGCGTGCCAAAAAGGTAAAGAACCAGATCATCATCTACAGTGATGCGCCCGAAGTCCATGGCCACCGTGGTTTCTTCTTTGATCCGCTCCTCGGGGCGGCTGATTTTCGCCTCGGTCGCCACGACCTCTATTTCACTGATAGAACGAATGAACTGCGTCTTGCCCGCAGCAAAGGGGCCGGTGACCACCATTTTAACGATCTGCATTTACAACTCCCGGATGCGGTCTATGAGTCGCTGGACGATGCTGCGCTTGACGGCCGGGCGTCGTTGCATGGGCGGTACCCCAGCAGGGGCAGGAACCCCCGGTGGGGGCTTCACTTCCACGCCCTCCGGCGGAACCAGTTCCACCAATCCGGCCTGGAGGAGTCCGTAGACAATGCGCCGAATCTGGAAATCGCTCATATGATTGTACTGAGCGATCTGGCGGATGGTGTTACGGGGGTTGATAAACGAAACGACCCTCCACTCCTCCACCGTCAGATTGATAGTGCGCAGGCGCGCATCCGGACGGTCGGTAAAGCGGAGGGCTATATCCAGATTGGGCAGTTCCTCCTGAAGCCGCTCCCATTCCCGCAGGCGGCGACTGCCTTCCATAATCACGTTCTCCAGGTCAATGGAGACCGTGATGCGCCCCTCTACCGGAAGGACGTTGGGCTCAAACCGGAACGTCCCCTCGGGCCATGTGAAGAGTTTGTAGACGACCTCCAGAACATAATTCCGGACGCTATCCACGATGTCCTTCTGCGTGACGTAGCCAGCGTTGCTCAGCAGCACCCCCAGTTCCCGGTCGTCTTTAATATCGGAGCGGGCCCGGATCGTGCGGGCCAGTTCATCGGTGATTTTCCCGGCCCGCTGGAGAATGGAGACCAGACGGTCATCCTGCCCATCCAGGCTGGCGTAGATGAGTTTGCCCTCGCGAAAGCAGAAGCGAGCCTGATCCTGGGGCGTCTCCACCGCCAGGGTGCCCGTCTTGCGCGCCAGATTGATGAGATGGAGTAACTGAGTGGCGCTAAAGTCTTGCAGGTTCCCTTTCAGTGCCATATACCCTGCCTGCTCTTGAGGTGAACGATGGACGATATACCAGGTAACGACACTATTATACCTTTTCCTGGAAACAAGTCAACCACCTTATGCAACAGATGTGTTTCAATTTTATAGCCGAAGATCACGGGGCTGAACGCTACTCCCACTCAATCGTCGCCGGGGGCTTAGATGTGATGTCGTAGACCACCCGGTTCACTCCGGCGACCTCGTTGACGATGCGGTTGCTGATGCAGGCCAGCAGGTCGGGGTCCAGCCGCGCCCAGTCGGCGGTCATGAAGTCCTCGGTGGTCACAACCCGCAGGGCCACGACCTCCTCGTAGGTCCGCTGGTCGCCCATCACGCCGACGCTGCGGACCGGCAGGAGGACGGCAAAGGCCTGCTGCGTGGCCCGCAGAAGGCCCGCCCGGCCCAGTTCCTCCTGCAGGATGGCATCGGCGGCGCGCAGCCGCTCCAGCCGCTCCCACGTCACCGGGCCGAGGACCCGCACCGCCAGCCCCGGCCCCGGAAACGGCTGCCGCCAGACCACCTCCGGCGGCAACTCCAGTGCCTCCCCCACCGCGCGGACCTCGTCTTTGAAGAGATACCGCAGCGGCTCTATCAGCCGCAATTGCATCCGCTCCGGCAACCCGCCCACGTTGTGGTGGGTCTTGATCCGGCGGGCTCCGGGCCGGTCCGGCGCCGCCGACTCAATGACATCCGGATAGAGGGTGCCCTGGGCCAGAAAATCCACCCGCCCCACCCTTTCCGCCTCCCGCTCAAAGACCCGGATGAATTTCTCACCGATGACGCGCCGCTTCTCCTCCGGGTCCGTCACCCCCTCCAGCGCGGCCAGGAATTCCTCGGTGGCGTCTACGGCCACCAGCGGCATCCCCAATCCGTCCCGGAACGTGCGCACCACCTGCTCCGGCTCCCCCCGGCGCATCAGGCCGGTGTTGACGAAGATGCAGGTCAGATGGTCGCCGACGGCCCGGTGGACCAGGGTGGCGGTGACGGCGGAATCCACGCCGCCGCTGAGGGCGCAGAGAACCCGCCCGTCCCCCACGCGGGCGCGGATGTCGGCAACGGTCTCTTCTATGAACGCGGCGGGGGTCCAGGTAGGTGCACAGCCGCAGACGTCGGTGGCGAACCGACGGAGAATCTCCCGTCCGGCGAGGGTATGGATGACCTCGGGGTGGAACTGGACGCCGTAGAGGTGGCGCCGGAGGTCGCCCATGGCGGCGATGGGGGAGTTGGGGCTGCGGGCCAGGGAGATGAAGCCCGGCGGCAGTTCCTCCACCCGGTCGCCGTGGCTCATCCAGACCTGGGGCTGATCCTCCAGCGGCGCCAGCAACGGGACCGGGTGCAGGAGTTCCACCAGGGCCGGCCCGTATTCCCGTTCGGGGGCCCGCCGGACCTGTCCACCCAGCGCGTGGGCCAGGAGTTGCATCCCGTAGCAGATGCCCAGGACGGGGCGGCCGCTCTCCAGGACGTAGGCCGGCAGGGTCGGCGCGCCGGGCTCGTAGACGCTGGCCGGGCCGCCGGAGAGGATGAAGCCGCGCGGCTTCCGCGCCATCACCTGCCCGTCAGGGGCATCCCAGGGGAAGAGTTCGCAGTAGACCTGCGCCTCCCGCACCCGCCGGGCGATGAGTTGGGTCGTTTGGGAGCCGTAGTCCAGGACAACGATGGTGTCGTGAAATTCAGTCGGCGATGATGATTCGCCCATCCCGCATATCGGTAATGGTGACCAGCGCCTCTATGGGGACGCCCAGGAGAGCCAGGACGTCGCGGCCCCCCTCAAACCGTTTCTCTATCAGGACGCCGATGCCGACGACCTCTCCACCGGCCTTCTGGACCAGCCGGACCAGCGCGGCGATGGTCAGGCCGGTGGCCAGGAAGTCGTCTATGATGAGGACCCGGTCGCCCGGCCCCAGGTACTCCGGGGAGACCATCAGCAGGACCTCCAGCCCCTTGGTGTGGGACGGGGCGCTCTCCACGTAGACCGGCTCCGTCATCGTGATGGGCTTCCGTTTCCGGGCATAGATGACCGGGACCCCCAGCGCCAGCCCAGCGGCCAGGGCCGGCGCGATGCCCGAAATCTCCGCCGTCAAAATCTTGCTGGCCCCCGCTCCCCGAAAGCGGCGGGCCAGTTCCTCCCCGGCCCGCTGCATCAATCCCGGGTCTATCTGGTGGTTGATGAACCCGTCCACCTTGAGGATGCCGTTCCCCAGGTCCCTTCCCTCGGCCAGGATACGGTGTTTGAGTTCCTCCATCCTATCCCCCCAGAGCATTCATCAGGTCGCGCATGTGCATTAACTGGTGACCGTAGATGGCGTTGATGAAGGTCTCCAGGTTGACCTCCCCCAGGGCCGGGTGGCGGCCCACCCGGTCCAGGTCCTCATCGGTCAGCGTGGCGACCCATTCCAGGGTCCGCTGACGGGCGGCCTTCAGGTCTGCCAGAAGTTGCTCCGGCGGGACGCCCGCCAGCCGTCGGTGTTCCGCCTCGTTGTAGGCATCGTAGTCAAACCCTTCCGGCGCGCCCGGCCCTCCGGCGGCAATATCCTGGGCCAACTGCCGCAACCCCTCCTCGGAGGAGACGAAATGGGCCAGGAGGTCCCGCACGGTCCAGGGATACGGTTGTTCGTAGAGGACAACCTCCCACTGACCCGGCTGGATGGAACCGAAGATGGCCAGGGTCTTCTCTATGCCCTTCTGTAGCCTCCCTTTCAGCGCTTCTACTCTTTCCGACATCGTTGCCTCCCTGGAGGTAAATCTGAAACGGACCGGACTAAACGAGATAACCCCTCCGTCAGCCCGACCGTCGGCTGCCAGCCCAGGACGGCCTGGGCTCGGCGGGGGTCTCCGGCAGAACGGCGGATTTCCCCGGCGCGCGGCGGAGCGAACTCCGGCTCCAGCGCGGTGCCCAGTGCCTGATTGAGAAGCGTAACCAGCCGAAGGACGCTGGTCTCCTCTCCCCGGGCGACGTTGAGCACTGCTCCGTCTGCCCCATCCTGTTCTCCTGCCCGAATCAGCGCGGCCACCACATCCCCCACATAGACGAAGTCCCGGGTCTGCAGGCCGTCTCCGTAGACCGTCGGAGGCAGCCCCTGCCGCATCCGCCCGACAAAGATGCTGATGACCCCGGAATACGGGCTGTGCGGGTCCTGCCGGGGGCCGTAAATGTTGAAAAACCGCAGAACGACGGTCGGGAGGCCGTAGGCTGCCCGATAGGCATGGCAGAGGGCTTCTCCAGCCACTTTACTGGCGGCGTAGGGGGAAAGCGGACAAAGAGGCAGGTCCTCGCGGAGAGGAAGTTCGGAATGGTCGCCGTAGACGGCGGCGGAGGAAGCGAACAGGAAACGGGACGCGCCGGCCTGACAGGCCGCCTCCAGGAGATTCAGCGTCCCTTCGGTGTTCACATCCATGGTCTCCTGGGGATTTTGCAGAGACCGCTCCACAGAGACGACGGCGGCCAGGTGGGCCACCACCCCCACCCCATCTACGGCCCGCCGGACGGCCAGCGGGTCCCGAACATCCCCTTCTATGACCTCTATCCGGTCCCGGACGGCGGAGAGGTTTTCCCACCGACCGGTGGAGAAATTATCCAGCACCCGCACCTGCTCGCCTCTGGCGACCAGCGCCTCCACCAGATGAGAACCGATGAAGCCGGCGCCGCCGGTTACCAGCCATTGCACCATCCGCCTCCTTCCAGAAACAGGGACTGAAGAGGGGGGTGTCCCACCTCACCCCTCCCCCTGCCCCCTCCCCTCTCCTGGCCGCAGGTCAGGAGAGGGGAGGGGGTGGCGGCGAAGCCGCCGGGGGCGGGGTGAGGCCCGACGCGGCCGTTGTCCTCCTCAACCGCGACGCCACGACCCACACCGTCGTCGTGGACGTGGCGGGCTACCTGGGCATCGGGGCCGTCTTCACCGATGTGCTCCACGGCGGGACCCCGTACACCGTCTCCGCCGACGGGCGCATCACGGTGACCGACCTGGCCCCTATGGACGGCGCGCTGCTGGTCTACGCCGGGGGCGACATCACCCCGCCCGCCCCGCCAGCAGGACTGACCGCGACCGAAGGGGCCGGGCAGGTGGTCCTGGAATGGCAACCCGTGACGGACGCCGTCACCTACCACCTTTACCGCTCCCTCCTCCCCGGCGGCGGGTACGAACGCATCGCGGCCACAGCGAGCACCGTCTACACCGATACGGCGGTGGTCAACGGCACCCGGTACTACTACGTCGTGACCGCGGTGGACGGGGCCGGGCTGGAGAGCGATTTCTCCGGCGAGGTCGCCGCACTCCCCCACTATCTCATCGGCTGGGCCAACCTGCAGTGGCCCCCGGAGATCACCCACACCATCGGCCTGACCCCCACCGATTTCATCTACGGACAGGTCTGGATAGACGGGGTGACGAACGAACCCGGCGCCACGCCCGGCCTCATCGCCCAGGTGGGCTTCGGCCCCACGACGACCCCGCCCGTCTCCTGGACGTGGTGGACGGACGCCGCTTTCAATACGGACGTGGGCAACAACGACGAGTTTCAGGCGCGCCTGACCCCGGAGTACACCGGCACCTTCCACTACGTTTACCGGTACTCCACCACCAGTGAGCGGGACTGGGTCTATGCGGACCGAAGCGGCATCATCTCCGCCACTGACGTCGTTTCCCCTGGCGTTCTGCGTGTCCTGCCGTCGGCGGATACAGGGCCGCCGCCGACGCCGCAGAACCTGCGGGTGACCCGCTGGGGGGCCGACCACATCGCGCTGGCCTGGGACCCCGTCGTCGCGGCGGACCTCTACGCGTACGACCTCTACCGGCGGGCCGAGGGGGAGACGGAGGCCGTGCCGCTGGCGCGCGTCCTCTCCCCGACCGTCGCCTACACCGACACGGCCGTCGTCACCGGCCGCCGGTACACGTACACCGTCCGCGCGCTGGACACGTCCTTCAACCGCTCCGGGTTCTCCAGCGAGGTCGGGGCGCGGGCCGAGGAGCGCTGGGTGACGGTCACCTTCGTGGTGGCGGTGCCCGTCTTCACCCCGGCGGACGACGTCATCTACATCGCCGGGGACGACGCGCGGGTGTTCGGGGCGCTCTGGGACCCGGCCCATCGGGCGCTGACGCGGCTGGACGATGGGCGCTGGACGGTCACGCTGGCCGCGCCGGAAGATACGCCGCGCCAGTACAAGTACACCCGCGGCTCCTGGGACCGGGTGGAGAAGTGGGGCACGCTGGTGGGCTTTGCCAATCGGGTGATCACCCCCACCTGGGGGACCAACGGGGTCATGACGGTGACGGACGTGGTCTACAACTGGCGCGACCCGCTGGTGGTGGCGGTCTTCCCGGCGCCGGGAGCGACGGTCTTCCCGACGGCCGGCCCCATCACGGCGACCTTCAACCGGGCGCTGGACCCGGCGACGGTGACGACCCTCACCGTCCGGGTGAACGGCGGCGCGGTGACGGGCACCGTCGGTTATCTGACCCCGACGGCGGGCGTCAGCGCCACCGTCCTCTTCACCCCGGCCGTATCGCTGAACCCGCACGGGCGGTACCGGGTGGAGTTGACGGCGGGCCTGCGGGACGCCGAGGACGGCATCCCCCTGCAGCGGCCGGTGGCCTGGGAGTTCGGCTGGCAACAGGTCTACCTGCCGGTGGTGATGCGGCATTAGTCCTCACCCCTCCCCCGCCGCCTTCGGCGGCACCCCCTCCCCTCTCCTGGCCTTCGGCCAGGAGAGGGGAGGGGGCAGGGGGTGGGGTGAGGCCCGCATCCCCCTGCAACCCGAATCATCCATACTGAAAGGAGGCACGATGAACCGCAAATCACTGACCATAACCATCTCTCTGCTTCTCGGTCTGGTTGCCGTGTTAGCGGTGGCGGCTGGCTTTGCCACGCCCCAGCGAACGGCACAGGCCCAGTCCACCCTGTTGCTGGAGGAGAACTTTAATTACGGGGAGAACCCGGGGACCCTGGTGGCCGTCAGCGCAGGCAACTGGGTTTCCCACTCGGGTACCACGGGGCCGGTGATGTACATCACTTCCAGCCTTTCTGCACCCCACTATAACTCCTCCGGGATAGGGGGAGCGGCAGCCATATCCACTGCCGGTGTGGAGGATGTCAATCGTGCCTTTTCGCCTCAAACTTCTGGCACAGTCTACTACGCCGCGCTGGTAAAGGTGATCACGGCTACCTCTGCAGGTGATTATTTCATCCACTTAAAAGATGCCTCCACGGGATACCCAGCCCGGCTCTATGCCAGGGATGTCGGTGGCGTTTTGAGGTTTGGTGTGAGCGCGTGGACAGAAAGCGCTGCTTATGCCACGGCTGAATTCAGTTACAACCAAACTTACCTGGTAGTCGTCCGATACGATTATTCACCTGTCGGAGTATCTCTATATATACTGGAGGAACCAGTTCCCAAGGAACCCACCGCATCGCTGATCACTTCAACCAGCACTACCACCAAAACCGTCCAGGCGATCGCCATCCGACAAGGCTCCTCCTCTCCCGCTGCCATCATTGACGGCATCCGCGTGGCCACCACGTGGGAAGAGGTCATCGGCTACACGGGCGAGGTATCGGTGGAGAAGAGCGTCACCCCGGCCACCGATGTGCCCTATCATGGCACGGTGACCTACACCGTGGTTCTGCGCAACAGCCGGGCGACGAACGACGCCGTCCTCTTCACCGACACCCTCCCCGCCGAGGTGGATTTCGGGGGGTGGGTGGAGCAGCCGGAGGGGGCCACCGTCAGCAACGACCAGATTACCTGGAGCGGCACGCTGACAGCGGGGACGGCCATCACCTTCACCTTCACGGCCCAGCACGTCGGCGACTACGGCGACGTGGTTACCAACACCGCCGAATTCAGCGGCACCCAGGATGCCGGTACCGCCCAGGCCGTCTTCACCGTGGAGACGCTGACCGAAGACGTCACCTTCGTTTACCACGACCTGGAGGATGCGGTACTCTCCGGTGAGGACATCCGTCTGTGCGGCGAGTTCAACGACTGGTGTTCTCTTGGTGTCATCGTCATGACCCCCGACTCCGAATACGCCGTCTTCACGGCGACGGTCCCCGGGCTGGAGGTCGGGCGCTCGTATGCGTACAAGTACTACGTGAACTCCATCGCCCTGGGCGAGAACAGCCGCTGGGACATGCTCAACACCGATAACCGCGTCATCACCGTGACCAGTGGCCTGGATAGAGTGGACGACTACCGGAACGTGGTGGTCGGCTGGGCCAATCTGCAGTGGCCGTACACCCTCCAGACCGATGTCAATCATCCCACAGACCCCGTATACGGGCGGGTCTACATCCAGAGCGTGACCAACCCGAGCGGAGCGGGGCGGGGCATCCGGGCCGAGGTGGGGTACGGCACGGACGCCAACCCCGCCAACTGGACCTGGTTCCCGATGACCTACAATACGGACGACGGGAACAACGACGAGTTCATGGGCGTCATGACCCCCACGGCGGGCGGCGTCTTCTCCTACGCCACACGGTTTGACGGCAACTGGGGGCCGGGCAACCCCAACGCCGGGTGGACCTACGGGGATACCAACGGGAGCCCGCCCTTTGATCTGGATAAGACCGGCGTATTGACTTCGGTCATCTACGACGTGGCGGTGGGCAAGACGGCTCCGGCGGACCCTGTGGTGGTCCGGAACGGGGAGAGTGCGCTCGTCACCTACACCCTGGTGATTGAGAACCGCTCCACCATCACACCGGTCGCTCCGATCACGCTGACCGACGTCCTGCCGGACGGCTTCGTCTACGTGGGGGATGATAGCGGTGTCTCCCCGTCCGGCAGCGGCAGCGCCACCGACCCGCTGGTCTGGGAATTCCAGAGCCCGCTGGCACCCGGCGCTTCCCTTTCCTTCAATTTTGTCGTTTCCGCCACTGACAGCATCATCGCCACCGGTCGGTACACCAACACGGCAACCGTCGCGGTGGCAGGCGGAGATTGGGCGCCCGACAATGACACCGCCCAGGCCGGGGTAATGGTGTATCGGGTCGTTCCTATCGCCACCGCCCGGGCCGGCAGTACCGGAACGGTGTTTGCTGTTGAGGGCCAGGTCATCTACGTTCCGGGTACCTACAATGCGCTGGAATGGGGCGTCCAGGATGCGAGCGGCGGCATTGCCGTTTACTACTCGCCTGCACCGAATGTGTCTCTGGGGGACTACGTGCGGGTAGTCGCCACGCGCGGGGTCTATAATAACCAGGAGCAACTCCAGTCGCCTGTGCTCTACTCTGCCACTCTCGGGTCCGGGCCGGAGGTTGCCCCCAGGCCATATGCCACCGGAGTTATCTCCACCGGCACGACGGAAGGGTGGCTGGTCCAGGTGGAAGGGTATGTATCCGGACTGGGCAACTGCACCGGCAACTACTCTTTCCTGGTCAACGATGGCTCCGGTCCAGCCTACATCTTCGTGGACCAGGACACCGGCGTCAACGTCTGCGGTATGGGCATCAGCAACGGCGATTACGTGCGCGTGGCCGGCTTCAGCACCCAGTACGGGAACCTGTATGAAATCAAACCGCGTCGCTCCGCCGACATCCAGGAACTCTACCCCACCACCTTCGTCTACCACGACCTGGAGGACGTGGTGCACAGCGGCGAGGCGGTCTACCTGGCCGGGTCCTTCAACGGTTGGAGCACCACCGCCACCCCGATGAGCGCCAACGATGACTTCAGCGTCTTCTCCGTGACGGTGACCCTTCCCAACTCCGGCACCTACGAGTACAAATACGTCGTCTACACCGACACAGTGCCCAGCGGCCCGGCCAACTGGAACTGGCTGCAGAGCCAGAATCGCTCGGTGAACGTCACCGCGCCGACCACGGTGAACGATTACCGCAACATCCAACCCGGCTACGTGGTGCTCCAGTGGCCGCATGCAGTGACCACCACCGTCGGCATCCCCACGGGGAGCATCTACGGCCAGATATGGGGGGACGACCTGACCTCCCGGGAGGGTCCGCCGCGGGCCATCCTGGCCCAGGTCGGCTACGGCACGGACGCCGACCCCGCCACCTGGACCACCTGGTCGCCGATGGTCTGGAATATCCAGTCTGGCAGCAACGACGAGTTCATGGGCGTCCTGACCCCCACGGCCGCCGGGGTTTACTCCTACGTGGTGCGCTTCAACGGCAACTGGGGCGCGGGCAACCCCAACAACCGGTGGTACTACGGGGATAAAGATGGCGTCCATCCAGATGATCCGTTTGAGATAGAAGAGGCCGGTGTCCTCACCGTCCTGGCCCCCGGCCTGAGCATCGCCAAGTCGGTGGCGCCGGAGGCCGACGTCCCGCTCGGCGGCGTGGTGACCTACACCGTCGTCCTCTCCAACGGCGGCGCCGGGGATGCCATTGGCGTGGTGCTGACGGACGCGCTGCCGGCCGAGGTGACCTTCGGCGGGTGGGTGCAGCAGAACGGCGCCGTCCACGAGAGCGGCATCATCACCTGGACGGGCGACCTGGCGAGTGGCGCGGAGGTGCAACTGGTCTTCACCGCCACGCTGGGCACCGACCCCGGCCTCTATAACCGCACCATCGCCAACACCGCCTCCTACCGCTCCGACAATGCCGGGAGCGGCTCCGCCCAGGCGTCCTTCGCCACCGCGCGGCGCTACTACATCTACGCGCCGGTGGTGATGCGGAACTGGAGGCCGTAGGACCTCATCCCTTCCCCCAACCCCCTCCCCTCTCCTGGCCGAAGGCCCGGGGAGGGGAGGGGGTGGCGCCCATAGGCGGCGCTCACAAGTGTAGGTTTTTGATGGCGGTGTCCTGCCAGAATGGGGACGCTTCTTTCCCCCTCACCCCCCTATGCCCCCCCGCTCCCACGGGCCGCCGGCCGGGGGAGAGGGGGGATTAAAGAGGGGGTTTTGCGGCAGCGGCCTTCGGCCGCTGCCGCAAA
>JBBIKR010000038.1:17284-28201 GCA_037445395.1 Thermoflexales bacterium | reverse complement strand
AAATGTTCGCGCGTATAATCCCCCCCGCCCCGCGCCGCCGCCCCCGCCCCCCCCCCGGGGTTATGCCGCGCGGGTGGTCGGTGGCCGCCGCCGCACCTCATCCCCGTCCCCTCGTCCCTCCCATTTGCACAAATCCCAGGCATGTGCGATAATTCGGGCTGTATCATTTTACCCACACAACAGGTGATCAGGAGGCACTGGCAATGCCGGTTAGCGACCCCCGAAGTGTGGACACCATGCTCTCCCTGCTCATAGACGCCGAAACTGCCAGTCAGAGTTTCTATCTGCGGCTGATGGAAGTTTTTGCCCACGAACCCATCGCCGCCCAGGTCTGGTGGAAGATGGGCGCCGATGAGGCGGCCCACATCCGACTGCTGGAGCAGGTCCGGAAAAACCTACCCTTAGAGCGACTACAATCCCCCGCCGACCCGATATGGCTGGAGAAGGCCCGTTCGGCGGCCCGATTCTATCCCGATAAAGTTATGGCCCGTATCCAGACCCTGGAGGATGCCTATCAGGAAGCCCACGCCCTGGAGAACTCGGAGATCAATGCCGTCTTTGAATTTGTGATGACGGAGTTCTTCCCCAGCCGCCTGCGATGGGACTTTGTCCATAACATGTTGCGGGAACACGTGCAGCGCCTGGACGAACTCCGGACGACCGAATGGCGGCGGAGTATTTTGGCGCAAAAGGCCTCCTGACCGGCAGTGCGGGATGCAGATTTGCCCTGTATGAAAATCCGCATTCTATCCGCGTTCATCCGCGTCCCGATCCGGTAGGCACACGCGGACGGACACCGATGGACGCAGACCTGCCCTGAAAATGGAACTGCTCTTCGCCCTCCGCTGGTACCTGGCCCTCCAACTCTTCGGCCTGGCGGCGCTGCCGCTGACGCTTCGCCTTTTCCACCAGATGCCGGGCCGGGGATACGCCTTCGCTCGCCCCCTGGGGCTGATGGTCGGAGGGTACCTCTTCTGGATTCTCTCCGTCCTCGGCTGGATGCCCAACACCCCTGGCGGGGTCATGGCGGCCCTGCTCCTGATGACCCTCGCCAGTGCCGCCCTGTGGCTCTTCGCCCGAAATTCCTCCGGTGATCCGGCCCCTCCGCAACCTGCGTCCCGCTCCCTGCGACATGTGACCGTTATAGAACTCCTCTTCGCCCTCTCCTTCGCCTTCTGGTGCCTGGTCCGTGCCCACATGCCCCGCATTGAGACGGCAGGCGGGGAGAAGTGGATGGAGATTGCCTTCCTGAACGCCGTCCTGCGGGCCCCCCGCTTCCCGCCCCAGGACCCCTGGCTCTCCGGTTTCGCCATCTCCTATTACTACTTTGGCTACGTGATGATGGGCATGCTGACCCATCTGGCGGCGGTCCCCTCCACCATCGCCTTCAATCTGGGCATCGCGGCCCTCTTCGCTCTGACCGTCACCGGTGCCTACGGGCTGGTCTATGCGCTGCTGGCCGGGGAGGGGGAACGGGTGGCCCGCTGGGGCGGACTTCTGGGGCCGCTGATGGTCGTGCTGGTCGGCAATCTGGAGGGAGCGCTGGAGGTCCTGCATGCCCGGGGGCTTCTCCCCGCCGCGTTCTGGCAGTGGCTGGACATCCGTTCCATCAACGGCGCGCCGCCCCCCTTCGCCGAAGGCTCCTGGATGCCCAACCGCTTCCTGTGGTGGTGGCAGGCCTCCCGCGTCCTGCACGACTACGCCCCCTGGCACACCCCGGCCAATCCGGCCGAATGGGAGGTCATTGACGAATTCCCGGCCTTTTCCTTCATCCTGGGGGACATGCACCCCCATCTGCTCTCCCTCCCCTTCGCCCTCCTGGCCCTCGCCCTGGCAGTCAACGTTTTCTACGACCACAAAGACACAAAGACACGAAGTTTTCAAAAATTTTCCTCTGCGTCTTCGTGTCTTCGTGGTTTTATCACCGTAAAGTCTTTGTGTCTTCGTGGTTTTCCCCTGTACGCGATCTGCCTGGGCGGGATGGGCTTTCTGAACACCTGGGACCTGCCGGTCTACTTCGCGGTCTTCGCCGGGGCCCTCTTCCTGGCCCTCGGCCTGGACCGCTGGAAAACCGCTCTGTTCTCCGGTATCTTGCTTCTTGCTTCCTGCATCCTTCTCTACCTGCCCTTCTGGCTGGGCCTCCGCTCCCAGGCGGCGGGCGTCCTCCCCAACCTCTTCAACCCCACCCGCCTGCCCCAGTTCCTGGTGATGTTCGGGCCTCTGCTCTTCCCCATCGGGGTCTGGACGGTCACCCAGGCCACAGAGCGAAAAGTCCGCCGGAGCGATGGGGTTCTCTGGACATTGGGGATTGTCCTGGGGCTCCTGCTTCTCCTGCTGCTGGCGGTCCTGGTCCATCCCCAGGGGCGGTTCTACCTGACCGCGCTGCGGAGCGGGGGGCCCATCCCCGGCCTGGAGGGCATCCCGGACGCGCCCCGCCGGATCGCGGAGCGGCTGATGGAGCGCTTCCTTTCCCCCTGGACGGCCCTGTTCCTGGCCGCGCTTCTGGTGATGGCAGCCCTACCCCTTCGCAGAGGTGGCGGCCCATCCGCCAGGGGTGAGGTGAGGTCTGCTCCCGGCTCCCTG
The DNA here is from genome assembly GCA_037445395.1 of Thermoflexales bacterium. Taxonomy (GTDB): domain Bacteria; phylum Chloroflexota; class Anaerolineae; order B4-G1; family DUEL01; genus SpSt-77. Next base: position 25,618 of record JBBIKR010000038.1, on the reverse strand, counting down.
CGACCCGCTCCCTTCGTTTCCCTCCTCATCGTCGCCGGTGCCGCCCTGACGCTGGCGGTGGAGTTCTTCTACCTGCGGGATCACTTCGGCACCCGGATGAACACCGTCTTCAAGTTTTACTTCCAGGCCTGGACGATGTGGGGAATTGCCGCCGCGTGCGCGATGGCCTGCTTCCTGGCCCGAGGGCCTCGCTGGGTCGCTGGGGTCGGCCTGGCGCTGATCGCCCTGGGGCTGGTCTATCCGGCGCTGGCGATTCCGACGCGCGCGCGGGAGTACGGCGGCCCGCCCACGCTGGACGGCGCCGCCCATCTCCGCCAGGCCTACCGGGCCGAAATGGACGCCATAGACTGGCTGAACGCGCACGTCCGGGGGACACCGGTCATCCTGGAGGCTCCGGGCGACCACTATCGGGCCTACATTTACGAGGGGCGGGTCTCCGCCTTCACCGGCCTCCCCACCCTGCTGGGCTGGGGCGGGCACGAGCACCAGTGGCGGGGCAACTACGACGAGCCGGCCCGCCGGGAACCCGATATCACAGCCATTTTTACCACCCCCGACCCGGACCAGGCCTTGCCCCTTCTGCACCGTTATGGTATAAAATACGTCTATGTTGGCCTGCTGGAGGTTTCCCGTTACCCGCCGGACGGTCTGGCGAAGTTTGCCCGGATGGGCGAAGTGGTCTACGACGCTGGGGGAGTGAAAATATTCCGTATTCCGTAGGCCGTAGACGGAGCACGCAGTACGCAACACGCAACACTATGCCGAAAACCACCTCTCCGGAACACTTACTCTGGGTCCTCCTCCTGCTGCTGGCGACCGCGCTGCGGCTGGTGGGGCTGGGCGCCGCGCCGCTCTCCTCCGCCGAGGCCGCCCAGGCGCTGGCCGCCTATCAGACGGCCCACGGGGTTGACATTCCTCCCGAGACACAAACCATTTCGCCGCTCCTCTTCCACGTCAACGTCCTTCTCCTTGCGCTCTTTCACGGCGGGGACGGGCTGGCCCGCCTGTTCCCTGCCCTCTGCGGGGTCGGGCTGGCGCTGAGCCCGCTCCTCCTGCGGCGGTACCTGGGCCGCTGGGGCGCGCTGGGAAGCGGGCTGCTGCTGGCCCTCTCCCCCACCCTGCTGGCCCTCTCCCGTACCCTGGACGGCGCCATCCCGGCCGCGCTGGGGGTGATGCTCCTGGTCGGTGCCGTCGCCCGCTTCCTGGACTCCTGGCGGTCGGCCTGGATTCCCCTGGGCGGGGTCGGCCTGGCGCTGGCATTGACCGCCGGGCCCACGGCCTGGGAGTTGCTCCTGGGGCTGGTCCTGGCGCTGGTGGCCGGGCTCTGGGTCTGGCGGGAGCAGGTGCCCTGGGTCTGGCCGATGGTCCGGCCCGCGCTGGGGCGAGGACTGGCCGCCCTTGCGCTGGGCCTCCTTGCCTTCGGCGCGGGGCTGGGCCTGCACCCCGCCGGCCTGGCCGCGACGGGCGAACAGTTCCTCCGCTGGCTCTCCCCGGAGTCCCCGGCCCCCTCCGGCGCCCTGTTCGCACTGGCGTCCGATCCGCTCCTCCTTGTGGCGGGGCTGGCCGGGGCCGTACTGGCCCTTTCCCGTCGCCACGGAATGGGGCTCCTCTGGCTCTTCTGGACGCTGGTCGGCGCCCTCTGGGCGATCATCCGGCCTGCCCCCGCTGCGCCCGTCCTCTGGCTGGTCCCGCTGGCGGGGCTGGGGGGACTGACGGTGGAGGTGCTGGCCCGCGCGGTCGGGGCAGGGGCAGGCACAAGACCTGCCCCTACGCTGGTCTACGGCGCGCTGTCACTGACCCTCTGGACTCACTCCGGCCTGGTCCTGACCCGGTACTCCCGCTACGGGCAGTCCGCCGACCTGCTCCTGGCAGGTATCGGGCTGGCGCTTCAGGTGCTGTTAATTCCGATCTTCGGAGCCGCTCTTTCTACCCCCGAGGGAAACGAGACCCCCGAGGAAGCCACCCGCCGCGCGCTCTTTTTTGTCCTGCACCGGGCCGCGCTGGTGCTGGGGGTGGTCCTGCTGGCGGTGACCTTCGCGGCCGGGTGGCGGGTGGCAGTGGTCTGTCCGGGCGAGCCCTCCTGCGTGCCGGGCGCGGTTCCCGCTCCCACGGCCCCCGACCTGCGCCTCCTGGTCCGGGAAATCCCCAGGGTGCTGGACCGGATCGGGGCAAGAGGGGATGCGGAGTACCGTCTCTGGCTGGTGGACCCCGACCCGGCGGTGGCCTGGGCCCTGCGGGGCCTGGATTTCCAGAGCGTCCCGGCGGAAACCTTGCAGGGCGAGGAGACCCCGGCCCTCATCGTCGCCCCGGCAGGGGTCTCCGTCCCCGAAGGTTACTACGGCTCCGCCTTCACCCTCCGCCGGGCCTGGCTCCCGCCCCAATCCCCCTACCAGTGGGTGCGCTGGGGACTCTACCGGGAACTTCCCTCCCCGCCCCCGCCCGCCGACCAGGTCGTCCTCTGGGTGCGGGAGGACCTCATCCCGGCGTCATCCGGAAACCCGTCTTCTTCGCCATGACCATATTCACCGCCGAGGCGCAGAGGGCGCAGAGAAAAACATAAAAAAACCTCTGCGTTCTCCGCGTCTCTGCGGTGAGAAGCAAAACGCACCGCCGAGGCGCAGAGGGCGCAGAGAAAAACATAAAAAAACCTCTGCGTTCTCCGCGTCTCTGCGGTGAACTCTTGCAGTGGAGTCCCTATGCCGAACATCGTCTTTTCCCTTCGTCGCAGGTGGCAGGCCTGGTCGCTGCCAGCCCCTCTGACCGTGGGCATCGCGGCTCTCCTGCTGGGACTGGCCGCCGCCGGTGGCATCTGGCTTTTCAAACAGGCCATCGGGCTGGTCCGGCTGGGAGTTCAGGCCGGCATGGGGGCCGTCCAGCCTCTGCTGGGGCCAGGGGCCGTTCTCCTGATGCCCGTCGTCGGCGGCCTGCTGGTCGGGCTGGCCTTCCACTTCCTCCTGGGGGAGGAACGGTATCACGGCGTGGCCGGAATTATAGAGGCCGTCGCCCTGGCCGGAGGACGCCTCCGCTACTGGAGAGTCCCCCTCAAGGCACTGCTGGCGGCTCTCTCCATCGGTACCGGCGCTTCCGTCGGCCCGGAGGACCCCTCCGTCCAGATCGGCGCCGGTCTGGGCTCCATGCTGGGCCAGCGCCTGCGCCTCTCCGATGAACCCGTCCGGACCCTGGTGGGGGCAGGGGCCGCCGCGGGGATCGCCGCCGCGTTCAACGCCCCCATCGCGGGCGTCTTCTTCGCCCTGGAAATCCTGCTGGGCGACATCAGCGCCAGCGCACTGGGCCTCGTCCTTCTCGCCGCCGTCTCGTCGGCCGTCCTCACCCAGAGCATCTCCGGCCCCCAGCCCGCCTTTATGGTCCCACCCTACCCCTTCCGGTCGGCGGGGGAACTCCCCTTTTACCTCGGCCTGGGGCTTCTGGCCGGACTCCTCTCGGCGGCCTACATCCGCCTGCTCTTCCTGTTGCGGGACGGTTTTGCCCACTGGGCCGTGCCCCGCTGGATCAAACCCGCCGTCGCCGGGCTGGCCGTGGGGGCGGTGGGCGTCTTTCTCCCCCAGGTCATGGGGGTCGGGTACGAGACCGTAGAGCGGGTGCTCCAGGGCGAACCGATGCCAGTGATGCTTCTGATAGCACTCCTGGCCGCCAAACTGGTCCTGACTCCGGTGAGCATCGGGGGTGGGTTTATGGGGGGCGTCTTTGCCCCGGCGCTCTTTCTGGGCGCGATGCTGGGCGGAGCCTACGGCACCCTCTGCCGGGACCTCTTTCCCGGCATGGGACTGACCCCGCCGGCCTTCGCGCTGGTCGGCATGGCGGCCGTGCTGGGCGGGGCCATCCGAGCCCCCCTGACCGCCGCCTTGCTGGCCTTTGAGATGACCGGGGATGTCCATATCATCCTTCCCCTGCTGTTCGCCGTCCCTATCAGCATGTTTCTCTCCCAGCGGCTTCAGCCCGATTCGGTGTACACGTTGGAACTGACCCGGCGCGGCATCCGCATTGAGCGCGGACGGGATGTGGAAGTGCTGAGCCTGCTGACCGTCGGCGAGGTGATGCAGAGAGACGTGGAGCCGTTACGGGAGTCGGAGGAGTTGCGGGCCGCGCTGGACCGAATGGCCCGGATGCGCACGCACGGGCTACCGGTGGTGAACGACGCCGGGGAACTCTGCGGAATGCTGACGCTGGAGGATATAGAGACGGCCCATATGCGGGGCGTCCCCGTCCGGACGGTGGGGGACATCTGCACGCGGCAGGTGGTGGTCGCTTACCCCGACGAGACGCTGGATGTGGCGCTGCGCCGGATGAGCGAACGGGACGTGGGCAGGCTCCCCGTGGTGGACCGCCGGGACCCCCGGCATCTGGTCGGTCTGTTGCGGCGGGTGGACGTCACCCGCGCCTACAGCATCGCACTGGCCCGCCGGACCGCACTGCGCCACCAGGCACAGAAGGTGCGGCTGGGCGCCGTCAGCCATGCCAATGTGGAGGAGGTCTATGTGGAGCCGGGGGCGCCCTGTGCCGGTCGGCCCATCGCCGACCTCCGCTGGCCGCGGGACTGCGTCATCGCCGCGGTGCGGCGGGGGAGCCGCCTGCTCATCCCCCGTGGCGACACAGTCCTCCTCCCCGGCGACGTCCTGACGGTCGTTACAGAGGAAGATTCGGCTCCTGCCCTGCGCCACCTTTGCTCGGCCCAGGCACCGGATGAGGGATCGGTCGGCGAGACCACACCCGGCACACAGGTACCGAAACGGTAATGATGATGAGAATTGATCTCAAGCCCGGCGATATAGAACTTCCGCTTCCGATTGATGCTGCCGAACCATAGTAGTTACGATAAAACAGAAACTTCGTGTCTTCGTGTCTTCGTGGTGAACAAAAACCTGGAGTTCGCCCAATGAGTCAATCCGAACCGAAATCCTGGCTGGACCGACCGATCCTGACGGGGATTCCCGTCACCCGCGAGCAGGCCCTCTACCTGCTCCTCATCGCCGTCTGCCTGGTCTCCCGTCTGGTCATGCTGGGCTACCGGGTCCAGAGCCACGACGAGAGTCTCCACTGCAAGTTTTCCTGGGACCTCTACGCCGGCCTGGGCTTCCAGCACAACCCGATGATGCACGGGCCGCTGGACTTCCACCTGGTGGCCCTGACCTTCTTCCTCTTCGGGGATAGCGACTTCACGGCCCGGCTGCCCATCGCCATTATGGGCACCGTCCTGGTAGCCTTCCCGTACTTCCTGCGCCGCTGGCTGGGGCGGTGGGGAGCGCTGGCCACCTCTTTCCTGCTCCTCATCTCCCCCTCCATCTCCTACTATTCCCGCTACATCCGCCACGACATCCCCACCGCCCTGTGGGCAACCCTCACCGTCTGGGCCATCTTCCGCTACCTGGAGGAGGGCCGGGACCGCCATCTCTATATCCTGGCCGCCGCGCTCTCCCTGATGTTCGCCACCAAAGAGGTCGCTTTCATCTATACAGCCATCTTCGGCCTCTTCCTGGTCGGCCTGCTGGTGGTCCAGGCCTGGGAGCGGATGCGTGGCACGGGATTCATCCTGTGCCTCGGCGCGCTGATCGGGCTGGCAGTGGGGCTATTGCTCCTGGCCGTAGGGCTGGCCCTGCGCGCCCGTCCGGAGGGAGCCTCCCCGCCCCCGCTCCCCCTCTGGGCCCGTGCGGGCGCGGGGCTGGCCGTCCTCTCCCTCCTGGTCGGCGCGGCCGCTCTGGTCTACGGCCTCTGGCCCCACCGGACGGAGTACCGGACCCTGGACCTGGTCTTCCTTATCGGCACCCTCACCCTGCCGTTTTTGAGCCCGCTGCCCATCCACGGCGCGGCGCTGCTGGCGGCCCGACTGGTGGAGCGTTTCCCCAACCTGGGGAACGTCCCCTTCTGGCTCCACCTCTCCCAGTTGCACCCCACGGACTACACCCCCCCTGCCATCTACTACTCCGGGGCCATCCTGGCGCTGACCATTGCGGCGGCGGTCGCCCTGGGCCTCCTCTGGGACCGGCGCCGCTGGCCTGTCGCAGCCGCCATCCACACCGGCATCTTCCTGCTCTTCTTCACCACCGTCTTCACCAACGGCGGCGGCATCGCCACCGGCTGGGTGGGCTCCCTGGGCTACTGGCTGGAACAGCAGGGAGTCCAGCGGGGTAACCAGCCCTGGTTCTACTACCTGGTCATCCTCCCGATGTACGATTTCCTCCCCCTGCTGGGCACCCTGGCGGCACTCCTCTTCCTCACCGTCCGGGCCGTTGTCCGCGCGATCCGGAGAGCCCCTGCCGATGAAACCCTTTCGGTCCCCTTCATCCCGTTCCTGGTCATCTGGGCTCTCCTCTCCTGGTTCGGCTACTCCTACGCCGGGGAGAAGATGCCCTGGCTGGTCGTCCACATCACCCTGCCGATGGCCCTGCTAACGGGCTGGCTGGTGGAGCAGGTCATAGAGGTGGTGGACTGGGGAGTGGTCTGGAAGCGGTACGGCTGGCTGATCCCGCTCCTGCTCCCCGCGCTGGCCGCGGCGCTGGCAACGACCGTCGCCGCCGCGCGGGGACCCGTTGCCACCGCCACTCTGGACGACCTGCTCCGTCTGGGCAACCTGCTGGGCGGGGTAACGGGCATTCTGGCCGTGGGCGGCGCGGTCGCCTTCCTCTGGACGCGCGTGGGCTTAAAGAATGGTCTTCTCCTGACTGCGCTGACCGTCTTCCTGACCCTTTCGCTCCTCACCATCCGCATTGCCCACCGGCTCAACTTCGTCAACTTTGACCGCCCGGCCGAATTCCTGGTCTACGCCCACGAGGGGCCGGACGTCCGCACGACGATGCAGCAGATAGAGCAACTCTCCCTGCGCGTCGCCGGGGGGCCGTACCGGATAGACGTCGCCTACGGCCCCGACGGCTCCTGGCCCTTCATCTGGTACCTGCGGGATTACCCCAACGCCCGCTACTACACGGATAAACCCTCCCGCGAGCAGGTGCTGGCGACGGTCATCATCGCCGGGCGGGAGCAGTGGGCCGTGGTGGAGCCGTATGTGGGGGACGACTACGTCCGCTTTGACTACTTCTTCCTCTGGTGGCCGATGGAGGACTACCGGCGACTCACCTGGGCCAAACTCCGGGAATGGCTGACGGACGGGCGAAAGCGACTGGCCCTCTGGCGGATTTTCTACGATATGGACTACCGTCTCTACGACGAGATTACGGGCGGGACCCACGTCCCGGAGAAGTGGCCCCTGCGGGGGGACTTTCGTCTCTATATCCGCAAGGACGTGGTGGACCGGCTGTGGGAGTACTCGCTGGGGCCGCAACCGGCGGAGCAACCGACGGCGGAGGCCGACCCGTACGCCGCCGGGTGGCGCGCGCTGGAGCCGGTGCGGACCTGGGGCTCGGAGGGGAGCGGACCGGGCCAGTTCCTGAGGCCGCGCGGGGTCGCCCTCGGGCCCGACGGCTCCGTCTATGTGGCCGATTCCGGCAACCACCGCATCCAGAAGTTCACCGCCGACGGGCAGTGGGTGACCGCGTGGGGCACTTTTGGGGGATGCCCGGAGCAGACCCCGCCGCCGGGGACCTTCTGCGAGCCGTGGGGGGTGGCCGTGGGGCCCGACGGCTCCGTCTACGTGGCCGACCTCTGGGCCCACCGGGTACAGAAGTTCTCCCCGGACGGGGAGTTCCTGGCCCAGTGGGGCTTCTCCAGCAACTACGGGGCGGACCTGCGGCCGGGGGCCTTCTACGGCCCGCGCGGGGTGGCCGTCGCGCCGGACGGGACCGTCTATGTGACCGACACGGGCAACAAGCGGGTGCAGGTCTTCACCGCCGACGGGGCCTACCTGCGGATGTGGGGCACGCCGGGGTCATCGCCCGGCCAACTGAACGAGCCCGTGGGCATCGCCCTGGGCCCCGACGGCAACCTCTACGTCGCTGACACCTGGAACTATCGGGTCCAGGTGCTGGACCCGCTGGGGAAGCCCATCCGGGAGTGGCCCATCTCGGGCTGGAACAACCCTATGGCCGAGGAGAAGCCCTACCTGGCGGTGGACTCCGGTGGTCGTGTCTACGTGACCGACCCGGGCCACTACCGGGTGCTGGTCTTCAACCCGGAGGGGGAGTACCTCTACAGTTTCGGCCAGTTTGGATTTGACCCTGCGTCCTTCGTCCTGCCAATGGGGATTGCCCTGGCCCCCGACGGCACAGTCTACGTGGCCGATGCGGGAGGGCACAAGGTCGCTGTGTTCCGCCCGTAGTGATTTCCTCACCCCTCCCCCGGCGGCTGCGCCGCCCCCCCCGCCCCCCAGCCGAGCCGCGCGCCGCCGAGGGGGCGGGGGGTAGGACGGGGGGGGGCGACCGTGGG
>JBBIKR010000038.1:0-17274 GCA_037445395.1 Thermoflexales bacterium | reverse complement strand
CGGCGGCTGCGCCGCAACCCCCTCCCCTCTCCTGACCGCAGGTCAGGTGAGGGGAGGGGGTAGGGAAGGGTGAGGCTGAAAAGGAGGCCCGGATGACCATCCAGTGGACCGACATCACTGCCGAGACCGTCCGTCATCTCCAGGCGCTCATCCGGATTCCCACCGTCAACCCGCCGGGGAACGAAAAGCCGGCCGCCGACTACCTGGCGGAAGTGCTGGCGGCGGAGGGGTACGACCCGGTGGTGCTGGAATCGGCACCGGGGCGGGGGAACATCGTCGCCCGCTATCAGGGAAGCGGGGAGGCGCCGTCGCTGTTGCTCCTCTCCCACCTGGACGTGGTGCCGGTGGAGCCGGAGAAGTGGGCGCGCGACCCCTTCGGCGGCGAGTTGGCAGACGGCTACATCTGGGGGCGCGGGGCGCTGGATATGAAGTTCGCCACCGCGATGCAACTGGCGACGATGCTCCTCCTGGCCCGCCAGAAACTCCCCTTGAAGCGGGACGTCATCTTCGCCGCCACCGCCGACGAGGAGGCCGGCGGCATCTACGGCATCGGGTACCTGATAGACCATCATCTGGAGAAAATCCGGGCCGAGTACGCGCTGACGGAATTCGGCGGATTCCCTCTCAGCCTGGGCGGCAGGCGCATTTATCTCTGCCAGGCGGCGGAGAAGGGCGTCTGCTGGGTGCGGATGCGGGCCCGGGGGACGCCGGGGCACGGTGCCGTCCCCCATCGGGATAACGCCGTGGTCAAACTGGCGGAGGCGGCGGCGAAGTTGGGGCGGGCATCCCTTCCCTTCCACCGCACCGACGCGGTCGCCGGGATGGTGGAGGGGATGGCGGCGGCGCTGGGCGGCCTGCGCGGCGCGGTCCTGCGGGGCGTCCTCCACCCGATGCTGAGCGCCTTCGTCCTGCGCCGGGTCATCCGGGACCCCCAGCAGGTGCAATATTTCCACGCGCTCCTGCACAACACCGTCTCCCCGACCGTCCTGCGGGCCGGGAGCAAGACCAACGTCATCCCGTCGGAGGCGGAGGCGGAACTGGACGGGCGGATTCTCCCCGGGCAGGACCTGGAGTCCTTCCTGGCGGAGGTGCGGGCGGTCGTCGGGGACGGGTTTGAGTTTGAGCCCATCATGGTCGCGCCCCCGGTGGCGGCGGACCACCGGACCCCGCTCTTTGCGGCGATGGCGGAGGGGCTGCGGCGGCACGACCCGGAGGCAGTAGCGGTGGTGCCGATGATGGTCACCGGCGGGACCGACGCCAAACACCTGGCGCGGGCCAGCATCCCCTGCTACGGCTTCACCCCGATTCAGTTGCCACCGGAGATGAACTTCCTGCAAATGATTCACGGCCACAATGAACGGGTCCCGGTGGACGGCCTGGCCTTCGGCGTCCGGGTGCTGTATGAAGTGGTCACCGATTTCTGCGCGCGCTGATGAATCTACAGAAATGATTTTTCAGTGCGGCGGCTTTGCCGCCGCACTGAAAAATCATCTTCTTTTCTCGGGGGGGCCAAAAAGGGGCCCGACCTTGCTGCGCGGGTGATCCGGATCATTTTCATCCCTCTGGAGATCATTCGGATAGAGCCGTGCAACGGAAAGAGTGGCTCGCACTGGTATTCCTGACTGGCGCAACGTTGCTCTTTTTCTGGCCCGTATGGGTCGCAGGTTACTATTTCCCCAAAGGCGGCGGGGACCTGGGCGGAATCTGGCATCCGGTATGGTCGTTCGTCGCCCGCTGGATTCGCCAGGGCGTGTTTCCCCTCTGGAATCCACTGCTGGGTGGGGGAGACCCTCTAATTGGAGACCCGCAATACGGGCTTTTCAACCCGCTCAACTGGCCCCTCTTCCTGATCCACCCGCTTCCGTATTCCCTGGCCCTCCTGCGCGCGGCTCTCCCCCTCTGGCTGGCCGGAGTGGGCACGTACTTTTATCTCCGCCGCTCTCCCAACTGGCAGTTGGGGCAGGGCGCTGCCCTGTTCGGAGCAACCGCCTATATGCTGGCCGACCCCTTCATTGCCCATCTGGGGCATCCGTCGTTCAACGACGCGCTGGCGTGGTTTCCCTGGGTGTTGTGGGGGATAGATGTAGCCATCCGCCAAACCGCGAAAATTCCCGTAGCGGCTTTCCTGCTCCACCTGCTGGTCATCTCAGGCCATGAATCCCTGCTCTACGGGGCTGCGGCGGCAGGGCTCTATGGCCTCTGGCGGGTCGCGGAAGGAGGAATGACCCGGTCTCTCCACCGGTTGGGTCGACTGGCCCTGATCGGCCTGCTGGGGTTCGCGTTTGCCGCTCCAACGGCTTTTCCCGTCCTGGAGCGCATTCCCTTTACCGATCGGGCCGGTGTTCCCCGGGAACTGCACAGAGGCTACGAGTTCCCTCCGGCTATGCTGGTAGACTTCCTGGCGCCGTCTTTTCACGGCAGGGGAGTGGAGCAATTCTGGCCTTCGTGGAACCGGGTAGAAAGCGGTTACATCGGCGCCGTAGCCCTCTATCTGGCCTTGCTGGGCCTGCTGGGCGGGATCAGAGAACGGCGCATGTGGGTCTTCATTGTCCTGGGCACTCTGGCCTACCTTCTCGCAATCGGCTATCGCGGGCCTATCTATCCTCGGATAGATCGGCTTCCCCTCCTGGCCCAGGCGTGGAAAACGGCGCGGGCCATCTTCGTTCTTTCCTTCGCACTGGCCGTCGCCGCCGCGCGGGGGATAGAACATCTGCGCCAGGGCCGAAGCCCGGTTCCCTCCATCTGGCTGATCGCCCTGGGAACAGGGGCCGTCGCCCTCTGGCTTCTGGCTCCCTCCTGGGTCTCCATCGTCCCTTCGGGCACTCCCCAGCTGCGGGCGCTGACCGGCCTGCGCTTCGCCTCCCTCCTGGCCATCGCAACGGCCGTTCTGGGATGGGCCGCGTCCCGGCGCCGCTCCTGGGCCTATGCAGGCCTGCTCCTGCTCCTGCTGGCCGAACTGGTCGCCCTGGGAGCCCTGGTGGAAACGGAACCGGCGATGCCTTCTGGGGACGACCCGCACCGTGCGGCCATCGCCTTTCTGAAGGCCGATCCGGGCTGGTTCCGCGTGGAGGTGGACCCATCGGCGCGCGGCCTATGGCCCCCCGTCTTCCTGCGAATGGAAGGATTTGAAGTCCCCCAGGGGGTGGGCAACGCGACGGAACTGCGGGAGTTCAATGTATTACGCTGGAGCATCCCCTCGGCTACCCACCCCGCCTACCGGATGCTGGGCGTCAAATACCTGATCGTCCCCAAGGGCGCTCCACCCGGCGGCCATGGCATCTGGCCCATATTTGTGGACGATCCCCTGGTAGACATTCACCTCAACACTCTTGCCCTTCCGCGCGTCTGGCTGGTCTACCGGACGGAGGTGGTGCAGACGTATGGTGAGGCCCTGGAGCGGGTGCTGGACGAAAACTTCCGCCCTGAAGAGATCGCCGTCGTCCAGAACGGCCCCCATCTGGAAGGATCGGGACAGGGGAGAATAGAAGTGGGCTATTACGGCCCCAACGACGTGGTCCTGCACGTGGAGACGGATGCCCCGGCCCTCCTGGTCCTCTCCGATACGTTCTACCCCGGCTGGCAGGCATCAGTGGACAGCGTGAAGACGCCGATTTACCCGACCAACGCGGCGTTCCGGGGGATTCTCGTGCCCCCCGGCACGCACCGGGTGGAAATGCACTTCCGGCCCCAGAGCCTGCGGGTGGGCCTGGGGCTGGCCGCAATGGGAGTACTGGCATCGCTGACTCTGTGGCTGAGGGAGCGACGACGCCGATGAGACCAGAACGGTTCCCCCTTCGGGTCGGGTTGCTGGTTCTCCTCTTCGTGGCCTGGGCGTTGCGGACGGCCACCCTGACCCTTCAGAGCATGTGGATTGACGAAGTGATGGCCCTCTACTTCACGCGCGGCACCTTCACCGAGACCCTGCGCACCATCGTGCAACCTCAGCACAACGGCCCCCTCTTTTATCTCCTCCTCTTCTGGTGGCGACATCTGGTCGGCGATTCGGACTTCGCCGTCCGCTACCTTTCTGTTCTCTTCTCGGTTCTCACACTCCCTTTGCTCTACCAGTTAGCCCGACGGCTCCTGACCGAGCGAACTGCCGCCCTGGCCTTCTGGCTAGCGGCCTTTTCGCCGTTCACCCTGTGGTTTGCCCAGGAAGCGAAGATGTATGCCCTCCACATGTGGGGCGCGACCGTCTCCACCCTGGCCCTCCTGGAAGCGTTCCGGAAGGGCCGCTGGTGGCGCTGGGTCAGTTACGCTGGACTGGCGTCCATCACCCTCTACAGCCACCTCTTTGGGGGACTCCTGGTCCTGGCCCAGGGCGTGATGAGCGGCATCCTGGGCTGGAAACGATGGCGGCGCTGGCTGGCCTACGCATTGACCATGGGGCTTCTTGCCCTGCTCCACACTCCTCTGCTTCAATTCGCCTGGAACGTCATTCGCTACTACCACCCCCAGGACATCTGGCGGTACTTCCTCCCGCTGAAGGACATCGCCCGGGACCTGCTGGGGCAATATTTCTACCGGCTTTCCTACCTGGAGATCTCTCTCTGGCCCCTTCTGCTGTCGGCCGCTCTTCTGATCGGGGGGATTCTGACCCTCTTCCGCTTCCACCGACGGGATGCCTGGATTCTACCCGTGCATGCCCTCCTGCCGGTGCTGGTATTCTACCCGATCTCGTACCGGGCCCCGGTCTACTCGGCCAAATACCTCTCCGCCGTTCTCCCTGCCGTCCTGATTCTGGTGGCCTGGGGCGCGGAGCGCATCGCCCGCCTCTGGCGCCCTCTGGGCATCGGGACTGCCGTCTTGGGGCTTTTGATGGTCAACGGCATCGTGCGCGACCTCACCCAGCCCGCCGCTCAGCGGGGAGACTGGCGCTTCGTCGCCCGGTACGTGGAGACCCACGAAGGGCCAAACGACGTGGTCGTCATCTCCGCCTTCTACTGCGAGCATGCCTTCCGGCGGTACTACCAGGGCCATTCGGCCATTTTCCCGTACGAGGCCAATCCCTACGAGCCGGAGTTCATCTACCAGGGGCTACCGGAACAGTATGACCGCATGTGGCTTATCCTTCACCACGACGAGGTGATGGCACCGGGGAATCGGCTGTGGTCGGCCGCCGATGCGCTCTTTCCCCGGATGACCGAACAGTACCCCAACGCCGGGCAGATCAAACTGATCGGCTACCAGTTGCGGCCCTTCCGCCCGGCCCTCCCGCCGGAGGCTCAACCCCTGGACGTTTGCTTCCAGAACGGGATATGCCTGGTGGGCTATCAGGTAGACGCCGCCGCGCTTCCGGCGAGGGAGAACCTCTCCCATCCCCCCAGCAACTGGCTCCATGTGACCCTCTACTGGCGGCGGACGGACACTTTTGCCGACATTCCCTTCCGTCCCCTGATCCGGCTGATAGACGGCGCCTTCCAGGTCTGGGGCGGGAATATGGACCGGCATCCGGCCCTGCTGGACCATTACCCACCGGCCAGGTGGCCCACCGAGGGGGTTATAGAAGATCACTACGACCTGAATCTGAACCCGGTCACCCCCCCAGGGGAATACCGACTGGAGGTCAGCCTGGCTCTCTACGGGGATGAGAATCGGCGGGCTCTCCTAGTCAACCCGCCGCCGGGCCTGCCTCCCGACCGCTGGGTGTTTGAAAACATCCGTATTCTTCCGTAGCGACGAAACCCGCAGAGCGGGGGATTTGCTCCACAAGCGCTGACCACCCCCTTTGCTGCACAGGCAAACCAGGGGTATAATAGTCCCCGTTGAAATCCGCGCGGATCTGCGCGCTGCGCAAGGAGGCCACCGATGGATTTCCTGACCCGCCTGACATCCGGACGCCCCATCATTGCCGACGGCGCAATGGGGACAATGCTCCAGGCCGCCGGCCTGCCGCCGGGCAAGACCGGCGAATTCTGGGTCCTGGAACGGCCAGATGCCGTCGCCGCCGTCCATCGCGCCTACGTGGAGGCGGGCGCCGACCTGATCCTCACCTGCACCTTCGGCGGCACCCGCCCCCGTCTGGCCCGGTCGGGGCTGGCCGACCGGGTCGCCGAAGTCAACCGTCGGGCGGTGGAAATCGCCCGCCAGGCCGCCGCCGGACGGGCTTTTGTCGCCGGAGACATCGGGCCGCTGGGAGAGTTACTGGCTCCGCTGGGGAAGCGAACCTACGAGGAAGCGGTGGACCTGTTCGCCGAACAGGCCGCCGCACTGGCAGAGGCCGGAGCAGACGTCCTCTACATTGAAACGATGTCCGCGCTGGACGAGGCCCGGGCCGCCGTAGAGGGTGCCCGTCGGGTTGCTCCCCATCTTCCCATCACTGTGACTTTCTCCTTTGATACGCACGGACGAACCAACATGGGCGTCCGCCCGGAACAGGTGGCCCGGGCGGCGCAGGAGTGGGGCGTGGCCGCCTTCGGCGCCAACTGCGGCGCCACGCTGGAGATGACCGAGGAGGCCCTGCAGAAGATGCGGACTGCCGCCCCCGAGGCCATCCTCATCGCCAAGCCGAACGCCGGCCTGCCACGAATGGTGGAGGGCAAACCAGTCTACGACGCGACGCCGGAAATGATGGCCGATTTCGCCGCCCGCGCGGCCGCTCTGGGCGCACGCATCATCGGCGGTTGCTGCGGCTCCACCCCGGCCCACATTCAGGCCATCGCCCGGCGGCTGGCCGCGTAGCGCAGGATTCGCCCGGCACGGACAGGATAAATCCTGTGCTACGATGAATACCGGTCTCTTCTCTCCCTACGACCTCTCCTTCCCCCAACTCCAGGCCCTGCTGGAGGAGTGGGGTGAGCCGCCGTTCCGGGCCCGACAGGTCTGGGAGTGGCTCTACGTCCATCTGGCGGACGGCTGGGAACAGATGACCAATCTCCCGCGCCCTCTGCGGGAACGCTTCGCCGCCCGTCTTCCCCCACTCTCGCCGCGCGTCCTGGCAACCCAGATTTCCTCTGACGGTCTGACCCGCAAGGACCTCCTCCAACTGGCCGACGGGGAAACGATAGAAACAGTGCTGATGCGCTACGAGCGGCGCCGCACCGCCTGCATCTCCACCCAGGTGGGATGTCCCATCGGATGCGTTTTCTGCGCCACCGGGCAGGCGGGCTTCCGCCGCAATCTCTCAACCGGAGAGATTGTCGCCCAGGCGATCCACTTCGCCCGCCTCCTGCGGGCCGAGGGGAACGTCCCTGCCGACCGTCCTCTCTCCAACGTCGTGCTCATGGGAATGGGGGAGCCTCTGCTGAACTACGAGGCCACTCTGGAAGCCATCCGCCGCCTGAGCGACCCGCAGGGATTCCGCCTGGGACAGCGCCATATCACCCTCTCCACCGTCGGTATCGTGCCGGGAATAGACCGTCTGGCGAAGGAGACCTCCCCCAGCGGAGGACCGCTCCAGATCACCCTGGCCATCTCCCTGCACACCGCCACCGACGAACTGCGGAACCGCCTGGTGCCCATCAACCGCCGCTACGGGCTGGATGCCCTCTTTGCGGCATGCCAGCGGTACGTCGCCCGTACCGGCCGCCGGATCAGTTTTGAGTGGGTGCTCATCGCCGACGTGAACGATTCCCCCGCTCAGGCCAGCGCTCTCGCCGACCGGCTCCAGGGACTGATCGCCCACGTCAACCTGATCCCCCTGAACCCTACCCCGGCCTACGACGGGAAACCGCCCTCCCGTCAGGCCATCGCCGCATTCACGGCGGTGCTGGAACGCCGGGGGATTCCGTTCACCGTCCGCCTGCGGAGGGGAATAGAGATTCGGGCAGGATGTGGGCAACTGAGGATGAAGGACGTGAAAAGTGAAACGTGAAAAGTGAAACGTGAAAAGTGAAACGTGAGGGGTGAGAGGAGGAATGAGCGAGGCGATTCGCGCGCGGGCGCAACGGATAGACGGTCTGCGGTCTGTGGTGACGGTGGGAGACCATGCGTTGGTGGTGGACCCGCCCCCGGAGGAAGGAGGGACGGGTACGGGGATGAGCGCTCCCCAGTTGTTCGCGGCGGCTATGGCGGCCTGCATCGTGGGCTTTATCGCCAATTCGTGCCGCCTCCGGAACATCCCGCTGACCCGGCTGGAGGTGGAGTTGACCGCGCCCGTTCAGAGCGGCCCGCGCCGGGTCGGAGATATGGAGGCGGTGGTCCGGATGGAGCCCGAACCGCCGGAGGAGGTCCGCCAGCACCTGCTGGCCGTGGCGAAGCGGGCTACCCTGCTCAACACGCTGGCCCGCCCGCCCCGGGTCGCTATCCGGTTTGCGCCTCCGCCAGATGACGCCGGGCCCCCTCCTCCAGACGCATCCGGACCTCCGGCGTAACCGTCCACCCGACGGCATCCATCGCCAGGAGTACCCCGCCGACCACCGGGGGCATGTCCAGCCGGACGGGACGGGCGCCGGGCGCGACGGCCCGAACGGTCTGGTACAGGGTATCCAGCATGAGCGAGTTGGCAGAGCGGAAGAGGCCTCCCGCCAGCACCAGGTCAAACCCTGTCTCTTCCATCCCCAGGCGGCGAATGACGACGACGGCCCCCCCGCCCAGTTCCCGCCCGGCCCGCAGGACGATTTCCCGCGCGGCCTCGTCCCCGCCGTCGGCCTCCTCCATCAGGGCCTGCACCACGTCGGCGACCAGGGGGAAGAGATGATACCGCCAGCGGCTGACCCCCTCCAGCAGGTCCGCCACGTCGGCCGCGCCGACCAGACGGACCAGCCGGTCGGAGAGGGTGGTAGCAGGCCCCCGGCCGGTGTAGGCCCGGGCGACGGCGTGGAGCGCCGCCTGGGCCAGGTCGGGAGCGCTCCCCCAGTCATCAAACGGGTAGCCCAGGCCCAGCGTGCGGGCCATCCGGCCCTGCGGGTTCCGTCCGGCGACGGTGGTGCCGGTCCC
Organism: Thermoflexales bacterium; assembly: GCA_037445395.1. Taxonomy (GTDB): domain Bacteria; phylum Chloroflexota; class Anaerolineae; order B4-G1; family DUEL01; genus SpSt-77. The sequence continues at coordinate 8,397 of JBBIKR010000038.1, read as the reverse complement.
AGCGACAATCACCACTCCCCAGGGCTCCCGCGCCCCGGCCCGCAGGGCGACGAAGGTGTCGTTGACCAGAACCGACGGCCCGGAGAGGCCCAGTTCCTCCACCAGCGGGCGCAGTCGGGCCTCGTCGGAGGGCCAGTCCAGCCCCGCCAGGCCGTAGGCGGCGGCGGTCACCTCCTGCGGCGCGGTCCGGGCCGCCGATAGCGCCTCCCCCACCGCCTGCCGGAGCGTGGCCAGGGCCCCGTCCAGCCCCACCCCTTCCCAGTTCCCCGGCCCTGCTCGCCCGACGCCCAGCACCTCCCCGGCCCCGTCGGCGACCAGGGCATGGGTCTTCGTCCCTCCGGCATCCACACCGACAAACCGCATAATCCCTCCTTGATTTCACACAAAGACACGAAGGCGCTATTCTTTGTGCCTTTGTGTCTTTGTGTGAGGCTCACGTCCCGGCAATGGTCAGGATGCCTGCCGCTCCCAGAAGGGCGATCACCCCGCAGGTCTGGGGAATGCCCAGGAGGGGGATAAAGAAGGCCCCACCCAGGAGCGCCCCCAGGCATCCCCCCGCCAGGTCGGCCCCGTAGAGGCGACCGGCGGTCCGGCCCACATCCCCCGGTTCGGCCTGAAGGGCCAGGGGGAAGACCGCCCCACCCCAGCCGCCAGCCAGCAGGGCCAGCAACGGAAAGACGGCCGCCGGGAGAGGCCGTCCCAATAAAAACGGGAGAACCGCCGCGCCCGCAGATAGCGCCCCCATCAGGGCCAGCAGCGCCCGGCGGGCCGTCGGTGCCGCCCGTGGCCGGGACGCCGCCCCCTGGCTCCCCAGCACCATCCCGACCATGTAGGCCGTCACGATGAGGCTGACCTGCGTGTACAGGGAGCCATGGCGCACCTGGAAGGCCAGCAGGATCACCACCTCCAGCATCATCCCGGCCAGCCCCGCGCCGCCGACGGCGAGGGGGACGGCCCATCGGCGCCGGACGCGCGCCAGTCCCACCGGGACGACCAGCGCCAGGGCAACCCAGCCCAGCCGCAGGAAGTCCGTCCGTTCAAAGAAACCGCGCAGGCGCGGCGTGAAGCGGGAGAGCCACAGGGCCAGATCGTAGTAGTAGCAAATCGGTGTCAGGTCCCGGTTGAGGCGCACCCCCACCGTCGCCTCCAGCGCCTCCCGCACCTGGGCGAAGCGGTCGGTAGTGAAGAGATAGCGGATGTACGCCGCCGTCACCCAGCGGGTGGGAATCCCCCGCTCCGCCAGCCGTTCCCCCCATCGGTCCGGGTCGGCCTCCAGCGGGTCACCGGATGCCAGGAAGTGGACCGTGTCGCCCGGCAGCACCAGCACGTGGGGGAAGACCGCGCGCAGAGTATGATAGACGCTCCCATTCCGGCGGGCCAGTTCCGGGCTCCAGTAGTTCTCCGCTGCCGGAAGCCCCAGGGAGAGGATACCGCCCGGGTTCAGGACGGCCCGGACTTCCCGGAAGAATTCCTCCGTATAAAACCGGTTCAGCGCGCCAGTGGACGGTTCGGGCAGGTCCAGGATGACCACATCAAATTTCCGGCGGGCCGTCTGCACCCATCGCCGCCCGTCGTCCAGGACGACGGTCACCCGGGGGTCGTCCAGTACGGCGGCCTCGTCGGGCGGAAGGTGGAGACGGGCGGCCCGCAGGAGCAACGGGTCGGATTCCACGACGGTCACGTGGGCCACCGGATGACGGAGCACTTCCCGGAGGTTCCCGGCGGCCGCACCGCCGATGAGAAGGACGTCCCGCGGGGCCGGGTGGGCCAGGAGCGGCGGGTGGACGACCTCCTCGGGGCCCGTCCCCTGGGTCTCAAACATCAGGAGCCCGTTCTCGTAGAAGACGCGCTGACTATCGCGGGCCTGGATGACGATGCGACCGTAGGGGGAATCGGCGGCATAGGCCAGGTCTGACCACTGCCAGCGGAGGGTGGCGCGGTGAACAGAAGGGGCAAGAAGCAAGATGGCAGGAAGCAAGATTGCAAGAAGCAAGATAGCAGGAGGCAGGATTGCAAGAGGCAGACGGGCAAGATTTGCAAAAGGCACGGGGGCCAGGAGCAGCGCGGCGGCCAGGTCCACCATCAGGATGAGCGCCGCGGTCTGGAAGGGGTCCAGGTAACGGATGAGGACGAAACTGAAGAGCGCGCCGCCGGTGGCGGCCCCGGCACATTCCCAAAGGTAGGCCTGCCCGGCGGGTCGGCCCGTTTCGGCCAGGTGGCGGGCCAGGAGCGGGAAGAGCGCCCCCGCCAGCAGGCAGACTGGTGCGACAGAGAGGAGAACGACCCCCACCATCGGCCCGAACTCCACCAGGGCACCGGGCGGGACCCGCAGCAGCCCCCGCGCGGCACGCACCAGGAGCATCTGGAGGGACGGCAACAGGCCCAGGAGGGCCGGTCCTCCTGCCACCAGCACCGTTCTCCCTACCCGTTGACTACACGAAGCAAATCGGCCGGACAATCCCGCACCCAGCGCCCCCCAGGCCAGCCAGGCGGCCAGGATCAACCCCAGGACCAGTTCGTTGCCGTAGAAGACGGCGACCAGTTCCCGCACCAGCAGGACCTGGGCGACGGTGGTGGTGAAGCCGAGAGCCAGCAGAGCGCCCCGCATCTATCATCTATGCGGCCCCGTAGACGGGGATAGATGCCCCGTGGACGGCGCGCGCCGCGTCCGAGGCCAGGAAGAGAATCACATCGGCGATCGCCTCCGGCTTCACCCAGCGCGCCGGGTCGGCCTTGGGCATCGCCGCCCGGTTCTGCGGCGTGTCTATGGTGGAGGGCAGGACGCAGTTGACCGTCACCCCCGTCCCCCGCAGTTCCGCCGCCAGACTCTCCGTCAGCCGGATCAGCGCGCTTTTGGCCGCGCTGTAGGCCGCCATGTGCTTTCCGCCTTCCAGCCCAGCCCGCGCGGCCACGTAGACAATCCGCCCGTCCCCGCGGGCCACCATCACTGGCACCACCGCGCGCGTCACCGTGAGCGCGGTGCGGACGTTGAGGTCAAAGAGGGCCTGCCAGGTCTCCAGGTCCGTCTCGTGGACAGGCTGGCCGCCCCGATAGCCCCCCACCGTGTGCACCAAGACGTCTATCCGTCCCAGGCGCCGGAGGGCCTCCTCCACCACCCCCTTTGCAGCGTCGGCGTCGGTCAGGTCCACAGCGGTCGCCAGGTAGTGATCGGGGGAATCGGCCAGGTCGGGGAACAGGAGCGGCAGCCGGTCCGGCGCGCGGTCCACCAGAACCAGACGGGCACCGGCGGCCCCGAAGGCCCGGGCGACGGCGGAGCCCAGGTTCCCCGCCGCGCCGGTCACCATGACCACGCGATCGGCGAAAGCATCCATCTCTGCCTCCTTACTGTCAGAAACCCGGCACAGTGACCTGTCGCCTGTATTATACCCCGTATCCCCTGTTCCGCCAGAGAGCCCCGGAGAGGCGAACGATTGCCGCCGCCCCCAGGGTTTGACAACTGGCCCTTTTCGCGCGAAACTGAAGTGGCCTCACCTCTCCCCCTACCCCCTCCCCTCTCCTGACCTGCGGGCAGGAGAGGGGAGGGGGTGGCGGCGCAGCCGCCGGGGGAGGGGTGAGGAATGCCAACAGGAGCCACCAATGGGCTACATAGAGCGGCTTTTAGCGCAGAATGAGCGCATTGTGCTGATCACCCGGCGGCACTGGCTCGTCCTTCTCCCGGTCATCCTGATAGACCTGGGGATTGCCATTGTCATCATCGCCTTCTCCGTGGGCGGCGCCCTGATTGCCCCTCCCTTCCCTCTCCTGGGCCTCCTGCTCCTTCTTCTCCCCCTGGGCCACTTTGTGATCCGTTACATCACCTGGCGCAGTGAACAGTACATCGTCACCAACCGGCGGGTGATGGAGGTCCGGGGAGTCTACAAAAAACACGTCTCCGACTCCTCGCTGGAGAAGGTCAACGATGTGGTGATGGAGCAGAGCGCGCTGGGGCGACTGCTGGACTACGGCGACGTCCGCATCATCACCGGCGCCGACATCGGGGTGAACGTCTTCCGACGCATCGCCCACCCCATCCGGTTCAAGACCACCATGATGGACCAGAAGGCCGCGTACTCGGAGCGGCCCGCCGAGACCCGCCCTGAGGACATCCCCGACCTGCTGGCCCGCCTGGACGACCTGCGCCAGCGCGGGGTCATCACCCAGGAGGAGTTTGAGCGGGAGAAACGGGAATTGCTGGACCGGTTGCAGTGATGGCGGCGCAACAACAGGCGGGGATGATGGACGAGTTTCTCACGGAAGCGGTCATTGAAACAGCGGCGGACGCCCTCCGGCATCGCTTCTCCCTTTCCCCGGAGGTCGGCATCATCCTGGGCTCCGGGCTGAACGCCGTCGCCGAGGCGGTGGAGGCCGAAGCCGTCATCCCGTATCCGGACATCCCCCATTTCCCCCGCGCGACGGTGGAAGGACACGCGGGGCGTCTGGTGGTGGGCCGTCTGGAGGGGCGTCCGGTCATGGTGATGCAGGGGCGCGCCCACTACTACGAGGGCTACTCCATGGCCCAGGTCACCCTCCCGGTGCGGGTTATGCAGACGCTGGGGGTGAGGACACTCATCGTCACCAATGCGGCCGGTGGGATGAACCCCTCCTTTCGTCCCGGCGATGTGATGCTCATCCGGGACCACATCAACCTGATCGGGATGGCCGGGTTGAGCCCGCTGCGGGGGCCCAATCTGGACCGCTTCGGCCCCCGCTTCCCCGATATGTCCTGCGCCTACGACCCCCACCTGCGAACGCTGGCGCGCGCGGTCGCCCAGGAGGCCGGTATCCCGGTCCACGAGGGGGTCTACATCTGCCTGGCGGGGCCCAATTACGAGACCCCCGCCGACATCCGCTTCCTCCGGCTCATCGGCGCCGACGCCGTGGGGATGTCCACCGTCCCCGAGGTGACGGTGGCCCGCCACGGCGGGATGCGGGTGCTGGGGCTATCCGGCATCAGCAATCTGGCATCAACGGAGGAGGGAGAAGACACCACCACACACGAAGAAGTGCTGGAGGCCGGGCGGGTCCTGGCCCCCCGGCTGGAGACCATCATTCGGGGAGTCCTGCGGCAACTATGAAAGTGATCCTGGGGTGGCTGGCCGGCATCGCCTGGATTTTCTACGCCGCCTGCGGCCTGGTCGCGCTGGTCTATCTGGCCCGCGCTCTCTCCACCGGGCGGAAACTGGCCGGCAGTCTCACCGTCTATGAGCAGGAGGAACTGCGGGAAAAGACCGGCCGCTTCTGGCGGACGGCGCTCGTATTCTTCCTCCTGGGGGTCTTCCTGTTCGCAGGGGTCCGGTATCTGCAGCGGCTCCCGGCTCTGCGCGTTGACCTCACCATCACCCCCACCCTGCCGCCGGGACTGGTCATCACCCCCAGCCCATCCCCCTCGCCCACGGCGACGCCCATCATGGGCGCGCTGCCCACCATCACCCTGACCGTGGGGACGCAGATGCCCCCGCCGGTCTCCCCCACCCCATCGCCGACGGCCACGCCGGTCGGCCCCGTACCCTCCAATCCCTTCTATGCCCGCTTCGGCGACGTGGCGGAACTCCTGGGCTACGACCTGACCACCACGACGCTCAGCCCGGGCCAGAGCGTCGGAGTGACCCTGTACTGGCGCGCGCTGCCCGGTGCCGGAAGCCTCAACTACTGGGTCTTCGTTCACCTCCTTCCGCCGGATATTTCCCGCATTCTGGGCCAGCATGACGGGGCGCCGGTAGAGGGGACCCGCCCCACCACGGGTTGGACGGCGGGGGAAGTGGTGGTGGACTTCCACTCCGTACCGCTGGTGGCAACGGATTATACCGGCGAGGCCCGGATCGCCGTGGGCCTCTACGACCCGGCGGCCCCCCACGTCCGGGTGCCGGTGGCTGGCGGCGCCGATTATCTCCTGTTACCCGTGACCATTCAGGTCAGCGGGCCGTAGTCGGACACCGGCTGAAGCCTGCACTCCAGCAACGCCGCGATGCGCCGGTCGGTCACCGACATCGGCAGCGCGGCCATCTCCTCCACCGTCACCCAGCGGACCTCGTCGCAATCCAGAGGGCGAGGCTCTCCGGCCACCAGGCGACAGTGAAAGACGTGGAGGGTGATGCGGAAGTGGGTGTACCCGTGCTTCAACGTGACCAGGCGCTCCCCGACCGCGGCCTCAATCCCCAATTCCTCCATCAGTTCCCGCGCCAGGCACTCCTCCAGGCTCTCCCCTTGTTCCCGTTTGCCGCCGGGGAACTCCCAGAGGCCGCCCAAGAAGGAGTCCTTCTTCCGGCGGGCCAGAAGAAACCGCCCGTCCGGGCCACGAATGACCGCGGCCGTCACTTCGTAGTGGGGCACGGTCTGCCGGGGGATACGGGTGGGGAACGCCTCCTCCTGCCCCTGTCGGTGGGCCTGGCAATCTTCGGATAGAGGGCAGACGTCACAACGGGGGCGGCGGGGCCGGCAGACGGTGGCCCCCAGTTCCATCAGCGCCTCGTTGAACGGCCCGGGACGGTCCGGGGGCATGATGGAGCGGGCGTACTCCTCCAGACGTCGGCGGACGGACATCTGGCGCCGGTCCCCGTCCAGCGCCAGGAGACGGCTGAGGACCCGGCAGACGTTGCCGTCCAGCGCCACTTCGGGATGGCCGAAGGCGATGGACGCGACGGCCCCGGCAATGTACGGCCCGACGCCGGGCAGTTTCTGCAGTTCCTGGCGGGTATCGGGCAGATGACCGCCCCATTCTTCCAGCACTTTCCGCGCCGCGGCGTGCAGGAGCCGGGCGCGGGAGTAGTAGCCCAGCCCCTCCCAGACGCGGAGCACGTCCTCCAGAGGCGCCCGGGCCAGACTCTCCAGCGTGGGGAAGTGGGCCATGAAGCGCTCGTAGTAGGGCCCCATGGTCTCCGTGCGCGTCTGCTGGAGCATCACCTCGGCGACCCAGACCCGGTACGGGGTACGGTTTTGCCGCCAGGGAAGGTCGCGGGCGTGGTGGGCAAACCAGTCCAGTAAACGGTCGGCAAGGGATGTGGACAAATAGACCTCCATAAAAAAGCCCCGGCCGTAATTGGTCGGGGCTTATCCGTTGCCAGCCCTCTCGGCAAAACGACTACGGCGCGGAGACCGCGCGGTACGCGTTGATGCGCCCCCAGTACCAGTAGGTGCCGGTGCCGGAGATGCGATCCGCGTTCTGCTCAATCCGGCTGCGGACGCAGGACGCCGTGGCACACTTCCCGGTCGCCCAGACCAGACCCGCCAGACCAGCGACATGCGGCGTGGCCATAGAGGTGCCATTGAGTGCATCGTAGGTGGTGTAGTAACCGTAGGCGGTGTTCAGGTAGACAGTGGTGTCCGGCATTGTGGAGAGAATGGCCACGCCCGGTGCAGCGACATCCACCCAGGAAGAGCCGTACTGGGAGAACGAGGCCTTGGCATCGTTCTGGTCGGTGGCAGCAACGGCAATGCAGTTGGTATACGCAGCCGGATAGGACTTGGCCTTCGTGCCGTTATTCCCCGCCGCGCAGGCCAGCACAGCCCCCTTGTTCCATGCGTAGTCTACGGCGTTCTTCAGGGTAGTGGAGCCAACAGAACCACCCAGGCTCAGGTTGATCACCTTGGCCCCATTGTCGGCCGCCCAGATGATGGCGTTGGCAATGGCTGTGTACGAACCGGAACCCGAGGCATCCAGCGCCTTGGCGGCGATCAGGCTGACATTCCAGTTCATCCCGGATACACCCACGCTGTTATTGGTGAGCGCGCCAATAGTACCCGCCACGTGGGTGCCGTGCCCGTTATCGTCCTCAGCATTGTTGTCGTTATTGATGAAATCCCGCTGAAGGACCACAGGCGGCAGGTCGGGGTGAGAGTTATCAATGCCGGTATCCACCACCGCAACCTTCACCGCGCTGGAACCGGTGACCAGGTCCCAGGCCTGGTACGCCTGGATTTTCGCCCACGCCCACTGGGTGACACAGCCGGAGCGAGAGGAATTGTAGCACTGGGTATTATCGTAAGGGTCGTTCGGGTCCAGCCAGATGGTCGCGATCCCATTGGGCTCGGCGTACTCCACATTGGGGTTCCGGCTCAGGGCCGCGACGACCTTCTCCACTGCCCCCTCCGGGACTTTGAGGACGACGACGCCCAGCAGGGGCTCCTCCCGGCCCACTTTGCTTCCCATAGCCTGGGCAATGGCATGGGGATTCGCCCCGGGCTTGAATTTGACAATGACCTCATCATACCACAAATGAGCGATATTGCAACCGACTGGGCTATGGCAGGTCTCTCCATCGGTGCAACATCCCCTTGCAGAGGGTTTACTGCACAAGACCCAACCCAGGGCTTTTCAAAGAATTTACCATTCGCCTGCCCTGCACCCCCTCACCCCACCCCCTGCCCCCCAGGTTCATCTAAACCTCTGAATCATTCGTG
>JBBIKR010000037.1:0-28212 GCA_037445395.1 Thermoflexales bacterium | reverse complement strand
GTGGTCATCGGCTTGGCCCTTCGCCGCTTTCAGCGGCTCGCGATGACCCCCATTAGGAGCTTTCTTATGGGGGGTAGGTAGTTACGGCAAGAGGCAGAATGACAGGATTGCAGGAGGACAGGGGCAATGGGCGATGGGCAATACTCAACGGGCAACACGCAGTCTCATGGACTCACTGCCGTTCCGGGAATTCGGGTGGGGCACGCCACCGACCCGGTGGGGCTGACGGGTTGCACCGTCGTCCTGTGTGAGGAGGGGGCGGTGGGCGGGGTGGACCAGCGGGGTGGCGCGCCGGGCACCCGCGAGACGGACCTGCTGCGGCCGATGCATCTGGTGGAGCGGGTCCATGGGGTGTTGCTGACCGGCGGCTCGGCCTTCGGCCTCGCCGCCGCCGACGGCGTCGTGCGCTATCTGGAAGAGCGCGGCATCGGTTTTGACACCGGCGTGGCGAAGGTCCCCATCGTCCCGGCGGCGGTCATCTTTGACCTGAACCTGGGCGACCCGGCCGCGCGGCCGGATGCGGCCATGGGCTATGCCGCCTGCCAGGCTGCCACCGACGGCCCCGTCGCCGAGGGGAATGTGGGCGCGGGGACCGGCGCCAGCGCAGGGAAACTCCTGGGCGTCCCCCGCGCGATGAAGACCGGGGTCGGCAGCGCGGCGGTCCACCTGGGGGACGGGCTGGTGGTGGCCGCACTGATGGTTGTCAACCCCTTCGGCAATGTGGTGGATCCCCGGAGCGGGCTGATTCTGGCTGGCGTCCGCCCGCCGGATATGGAGCGGCCCGCCGACGTGCTGACCCTCCTGCGGTTCTTCCACGAACAGGGGCTTCTGCGTCCCTTCCCCGCCACCAATACCGTCATCGGTGTCGTGGCAACCAGCGCCCGGCTGAGCAAGGAGGCGGTCAACAAAGTCGCCCAGATGGCCCAGGACGGCATCGCCCGCGCCGTCCATCCGGCCCACACCATGTACGACGGCGACACCATCTTCGCCCTGGCGACGGGGGAGAAACCTGCCGACGTCAACCTGGTGGGGGCCTTCGCGGCGGAGGTCGTCGCACAGGCCATCGCGCGGGCGGCGAAGGCAGCAGAAGGAGCGGGTGGCATTCCCGCCTACCGCGACCTCTTTGGCAAAGTGGGCGATGTGGGGTAAAATAATCCTGACGTTGCCTGGCCGTAAACGGCCAGGCTCAAAATGGGAGGGGCGCTGAAGCGCCCCCGAAGCCGGTGTAGCGCAGGATTTTATCCTGCATTAGGGCAGGGGAAAGGATAAACCCTGTCCTGCTTTCCCTTCTCTCCCGAAATGGGAGAGAAAAGTGGGAGAGGAGGGGTGAGGTAGTTACATAGACCGCGACACGCTACTCCAGACACTTTTTGATTTGATTAAGGGAGGACCCTGATGCCCAATCCCGAACTGCAAACCATCGCCACCACCCTGCTGGAGCGCATCCAGCAATTCCAGCCCGTTGTCGTCACCGAGGACGTCGGCACCGTCGTGGAGGTCGGGGATGGCATTGCCCGCGTCTCCGGACTCTCCACCGTCCAGATGAGCGAACTGGTTACCTTCCCGGACGGGACCCTGGGAATGGCCTTCAACCTGGAGGTGGACAACGTCGGCATCATCATTATGGGGGACTACACGAACATCCGGGAGGGCGACCTGGTTCGCCGCACCGGGCGGATCGTCTCCGTGCCGGTGGGGGATGCCCTCCTGGGCCGGGTGGTAGACGCGCTGGGCCGCCCCATAGACGGCAAGGGCCCCATCCGCACCGACAAATACCGCCCCATTGAGCGCATCGCGCCGGGCGTCGTCGTGCGCCAGAACGTGGACACCCCGGTCCAGACCGGCATCAAGGCCATAGACGCCATGATTCCCATCGGTCGGGGCCAGCGGGAACTCATCATCGGCGACCGGCAGACGGGCAAGACCGCCATCGCCATAGATACCATCATCAACCAGAAAGGCAAAGACCTCTACTGCATCTACGTCGCCATCGGGCAGAAGCGGGCCCAGATTCGGCAGGTCGTGGCGACCCTGGAACGGTACGGCGCGATGGAGCACACCATCGTGGTGGTGGCCTCCGCGTCGGAGCCGGCCGCGCTCCAGTACATCGCCCCCTACGCGGGCTGCGCGATGGGCGAGGAGTTCATGGAGACAGGCCGGGATGCCTTGGTCGTCTACGATGACCTTTCCAAGCACGCCTGGGCCTACCGCCAGGTCAGTTTGCTCCTGCGGCGTCCGCCGGGCCGGGAGGCCTACCCCGGCGACATCTTCTACCTCCACTCCCGCCTGCTGGAGCGGGCCGCCCGCCTGGCCAACCACTGGATCATCGTCCCCAAAGACGCCCCCGAAGGGGTGACCGAAGGAGTGGACAGTCAGGTCTACGTCGGCCCGCTGGGTCGGGAACGGGCCGAGGAGGGGCTGAAGGAACTGGGCGACGGGTACGAAATCCGCAAGAAACCCGGCACCGGCGGGAGCCTGACGGCCCTCCCCATCGTGGAGACCCTGCTGGGCGATGTGACCGCCTACATCCCCACCAACGTCATCTCCATCACCGACGGGCAGATTTATCTGGAGACGGACCTCTTCAACGCTGGCATCCGTCCGGCCATCAACGTGGGCATCTCCGTCTCCCGCGTCGGCGGCGACGCGCAGACCCGGGCGATGAAACAGGTGGCGGGCGGACTGCGGCTGGATATGGCCAGTTACCAGGAACTGGCGGCCTTTGCCCAGTTGGGCTCTGAACTGGACGAGGCCACCCAGCGGAAACTGGACCGGGGCCGTCGGCTGACGGAAATCCTCAAGCAACCCCAGTACGAGCCGGTCCCGCTGGAGGAGCAGGTGATGATCATCTATGCAGGCACCCACGGCTACTGTGATACCGTGCCGGTGGCAAGGGTCCGGGAGTACGAGCGGGCGTTTCTGAACTTCATGCGAACGATGCACCCGGAGGTCGGCGCCGACATCGCCCGCCGCAAGGAACTGAGTAAGGAGACCGAGGAGGCCCTGAAAGCCGCGCTGGAAGAATTTAACCGCCTGTGGAAGTAAGCCGCTTTATGGCCGACAATCCGGCAATTAGACAAAGCGATGGTTGTTGAATATCACCCGGAAGCCGATATGCTGTACATCAAACTTGCTGACGGGATAAGCACCGAATCGGAAGAGATTGCGCCAGGAGTTGTGCTGGACTTTGATGAGCACGATCACGTCATCGGGATTGAAATAGAAGACGCCAGCAAAATCGTTGATCTGTCGCGGCTGGAACTGAGGGCGCTTCCCGTTGTGAACCTGGTCCTGTCGGAGAGGTCCCCGGTGCCGGTATAGGCATAGGATACACCCACACGGAGCCGCTGGAAATGGAAACCCTGAGGGAAATTCGCCGACGCATTCGCAGCGTCCAGAACCTGGCTCAGATGACCCGTGCGATGGAGGCAGTCTCTGCTTCCAAAGTGCAGAAGGCCCAGGCGGCGGTGATGGCGACCCGCCCCTACGCCCATCGCGCCTGGGAGGTCATTGTCAACCTCTCCGGCGTGCGGGGCATCCCGTTGCATCCGCTCCTGGCGGTCCGGGAGCCGGTCCGTTCTGTGCTTCTGGTCGTCTTCACCAGCGACCGGGGGCTCTGCGGCGCCTATAACCACAACGTGGTCCGCGCCGCCACCGACTACGCCCGGCTGCTGGGCGTTCCGGTGCGCTACGTCGCCGTGGGCAAGCGGGGGCGGAACATCCTCTGGCGGCTGCGCGCGCCGCTGATTGCCCAGTTCTCCGGCCTGCCCGCCGTCCCCCGTTTCGCCGACATCACCCCCATTGCCCACCTGGTAATAGAAGAATTCCTCTCCGGCCGGGTAGATGAAGTGTTCCTGGTGTACACGGATTTCATCAACCTGCTCCGCCAGCGGCCGGTGGTGAGGCGACTGCTCCCGTTGCGGCCCACCCGTCTGGAAGAGCAGGCCGTCTGCGAGTACGTGGTGGACATGCGGCCGGCCAGGGTGGCGGACTACCTTTATGAGCCCTCGCCGGAAGCGCTGCTGGACGTCGTTCTGCCCCGCTTCACCGAACTGCAGGTTTACCAGGCGGCGCTGGAGGCGGCCGCCAGCGAGCACGCGGCCCGCCGGGCGGCGATGCGCAACGCCACCGACAACGCCGAAGAACTCCTCCGGGACCTGACCATCATCCGCAACAAGGCCCGCCAGCACGCCATCACCAAAGAGTTGCTGGATATCGCGGGCGGCGCTGAGGCCTTGCGGCAGTTACAGGAAACGATGGCATAACCGAAAAAGAGATTAGTAAGGAGGTATCCCGATGCCCCGTCAGGTAGTCGGCAAAGTTGTGCAGGTCAAGGGCGGCGTGGTGGATGTGGAATTCGCCCCCGAAGACCTCCCGGACATCTACAGCGCGGTGGAAATTCCGCTGAACGGCCGCCGCCTGATTCTGGAAGTGGAACAGCAACTGGCCAATAACTGGGTCCGCTGCGTGGCGATGGATACCACCGACGGCCTCCAGCGGGGACTACCGGCCTACACCACCGGCGAGCCCATCCAAGTCCCGGTGGGACCGGCAACCCTGGGCCGCATCTTCAACGTTCTGGGCGAGCCCATAGACGGCAAAGGCCCGGTGGAGGCGACGGAGTACCGGCCCATCCACCGTCCCGCCCCGCCCTACGAGGAGCAGGCCACCTTCAGCGAGTTCTTTGAGACCGGCATCAAGGTCATTGACCTGATCGCCCCCTTCACGCGCGGTGGGAAGACCGGCGTCTTCGGCGGCGCGGGGGTGGGCAAGACGGTCATCATTGCCGAGTTGATGTACACCATCGCGAAGTACCACGGCGGCGTCTCCGTCTTCGGGGGCGTGGGGGAGCGGAGCCGCGAGGGCACCGAATTCTACCTCTCCCTGACCGAGATGGGCGTGATGGACCGCGCGGTCATGGTCTTCGGGCAGATGAACGAGCCGCCGGGCGTCCGCTTTCGCGTGGGCCTGACCGCACTGACGATGGCCGAATACTTCCGGGACCAGGGGATGGACGTCCTGCTCTTCATTGACAACATCTACCGTTTCGTGATGGCCGGGATGGAGGTCTCGGCACTGCTGGGCCGGATGCCCAGCGCGGTCGGCTACCAGCCCACCCTGGGGACCGATATGGGGGAACTCCAGGAGCGCATCACCAGCACCCGTCGCGGCTCCATCACCTCCATGCAGGCCGTCTATGTCCCCGCCGACGACTACTCCGACCCCGGCCCGGTGACAACCTTCGCCCATCTGGACGCGACCATCGCCCTGGAGCGGCGGCTGGCCGCCCAGGGGCTCTACCCGGCGGTGGACCCCCTGGCCTCCACCTCCCGCATCCTGGACCCGCGCATCGTTGGGGAAGACCATTACAACGTCGCCCGGGAGGTGCAGCGGGTCCTGCAGCGCCACCAGGACCTGCAGGACATCATCGCCATTCTGGGCGTGGAGGAACTCTCCGATGAGGACAAACTGATCGTGGCGCGGGCCCGCAAAATCCAGCGCTTCCTCACCCAGCCGATGCACGTGGCGGAGCGGTTCACCGGCCGCGCAGGTCGCTACGTCCCCATCGCCGAGACGGTACGGGGATTCCGGGAGATCCTGGAGGGGAAGCACGATGACCTGCCCGAAGAGGCATTCTACATGGTCGGCACGATTGATGAGGCGGTGGAGAAAGCCCGACAACTGGGAAGATAGCAGGTAGCAGGTAGACTTCGGCGCAGAAGCGTTCGTGAAGTTGTTGTACCTTGAGGAGCCGGCCATGGGTTTTCAACTGGAAGTGGTCACACCGGAAAAGCAATTGTTCAGCGGTGAGGTGGACTCGGTCCTGGCGCCTGGCGCGGAGGGGCAACTGGGCATTCTCCCCCACCATGCGCCGCTGATGGCCGCCCTGACGGTAGGAGAACTGGTGGCCCGGCGGGGGGAGGAGGAACTCCTCTTCGCCATCCACGGCGGCTTCATCCAGGTCCTTCCGAACCGGGTCATCGTACTGGCGGATGTGGGGGAACGGGCCGATGAGGTGGACGCGGAGCGGGCAGAGAAAGCCCGTCGGGAGGCGGAGGAACTCCTCAAGAAGGAGCCACCGCCGGAGTTGCGGGCCGAGGCCATGATGGCCCTGCGGAAGGCCCAACTGCGCCTGCGGGTCGCCCGGCGCCAGCGCCCCGGCCGCCCTCCCGAAGAACACTCATAGCCTGTCTTCACGCTTCACGTTTCACTTTTCACGCTTTCATTTGAGGAGGCCAATTTGCCAGGCAAAGAAATGGGCATTGATCTGGGCACCGTCAACGTCCTGGTCTACGTGCGGGGTCAGGGCGTGGTCCTGCAGGAACCGTCTGTAGTAGCCGTTTCGGTGCATGAGCGCAAAATCATTGCGGTGGGCGAGGAGGCCCGGGCGATGCTGGGCCGCACCCCGGGTACTCTGGAGGTCGTCCGCCCTCTGAGGGACGGGGTCATCGCCAACTACACCGTCACCGAGCGGATGCTCCGCTACTTCATCCGCAAGGCGGGCGGAGCGTCCTGGTTCTTCCGCCCCCGGGTGATGATCAGCGTCCCCTACGGGGTGACCAGCGTGGAGCGGCGGGCCGTGCGAGAAGCCGCGCTGGATGCCGGAGCCGGTCGGGCGCATCTGATCCCCGAACCGCTGGCGGCGGCCATCGGCGCGGGCCTGCCGGTGGACACCCCGTCGGGGAACATGGTGGTGGACCTGGGGGGCGGGGCCAGCGAGGCCGCCGTCATCGCGATGAACGGTATCGTTGTTGCCCATTCGGTGCGCGTGGGTGGGTTGCGGCTGGACGACGCCATCATCGCCTATGTCCGTCGCAAGTACAACCTGCTCATCGGCCAGCCGACGGCGGAAGAGGTCAAAATCCGCATCGGCAGCGCGCTCCCGCTGGACCCTCCGCTCAAGATGGAAGTCCAGGGGCGGGATCAGGTGACCGGGCTCCCGCGCATTGTGACCCTGAGTTCCGACGAGGTGACGGAAGCGATCAACGAGCCGCTGATGGCGATGATGGGGGTCATCAAAGGAGTACTGGAGCGGACGCCGCCGGAACTGGCTTCGGACATCATTGAGCGGGGGATCGCACTGGTGGGCGGGACGGCTCTTCTGCGGAAAATAGACGAACTGGTTACCCGGGAGACGGGGGTGCCCGCCTGGGTGGCCGAGGCGCCGATGGCCTGCGTGGCTATAGGGGCCGGGAAGGCCCTGGAGCAGTACGAGAGTCTCCGGCGCAGCGTGCCGGATATGGACGCGTAGGGCCTTCACCCCCATGCCGAAAAAGTAGGGGCGGGCGGCTTTGTGCCGCCCGCCCCTACTTTCCCCGCCCGCATCACCTGATGGTTCGCCCCTCCTGGCTGCCCCTGATGGTTGTGAGATGCCGCTATTCTGCAGGATGGCAGGGCTTCTCCGGGTGCTACCCCCCAACCGGTATACTATCGGCAACTTCTGAGAATACCTGGCTGAGATGGGTGCCTATCAGGGAGAGAACGATTACGACGACAATCGCTACAAGAACGAGGATTAACCCATACTCCACCAGGCCCTGACCATCCTCCTGGGGCAGATATATCATGGCGATCACCCCCTTTCTCCCCATGATGGAGCGACCCTATCTGCCGCGTTACCGGCTACAGGGCTATGCTTCACTATACCACAAAACGGATTCATTTCAATAGTCCAGAAGTACCGTTCTTCCCAATCCCCAGGTTAGAAACAAAAACGGGGGCAACGGCCGATGGTTGCCCCCCGTTCATCCGAAAGTTGGCACAACAGTACTGCCGCTATTCCGCCAGAGCGCGGCGCATCTGCTCCAGTTGTCCGGCGAAACTGCCGTCCACCACCCGGTCGCCGATGCGGACGACCAGCCCGCCCAGCACCGCCGGGTCCACCCGGAAGGTGACCTCGGGCTCCCGGCCCAGCCGCGCGGCCAGTTCCCGTCGGACGACGGATGCCTCCGCCTCCGTCAGCGGGACGGCACTGGTGACCACCACCGGCCCTTCGGCGGGCATCTCCTCGGGCAGAATCTCCACCCGGCCCTCGCGCACGCCGCTGAAGAAGGCCGCCACCAGCGCGCGCTGCCGCTGCTCGTCCAGCGCTTCCCCCACCAGTTTGTGCGCCGCGGCCATCGCCAGCGCGACGATCTGCTCCCGCATCTGGCCCAGGAGTTGCGCCCGCTCTGCCTCCGCCTCCTGGCGGGCCGTGGCGCGGATGCGCTCCGCTTCTTCTCGCGCCTGGGCCAGGAGTTTCTCCCGCTCCTCCTGAGCCCTCCGCCGGGCCTCGGCGACCAGCCCCTCCGCCTCGGCCCGGGCCTGAGCCAGAATCTCCTCCCGCTCCGCCTCTACCTTCGCCCGTGCCTCTTCGGCCGCCTTTGCCTCCTCCAGGGTCCGCGCGATTCGCTCCTGCCGCTCTCGCAGTATCCTCTGGATGGGCTTATACCCGACCGCGTTCAGGATGAACAGCAGGAGCAGAAAGGTAACGATCTGGGCCAGCAACATCCAGGGATTGATTCCCAAGCCTTCCATGCTGGCCTCCTCACGCCACGAAGATGAGAATCAGCGCGACCACCAGGGCGTAAATGGCGACAGCCTCGGCAAACGCAATGGCCAGAATCATGTTGGTGAGAATAGTGCCCGACGCCTCGGGGTTCCGCCCCGTGGCCTGGGCCCCGCCCAGACCGACCAGCCCGATGCCGATGCCCGGCCCGATGGCTCCCAGGCCGATCGCCAGACCGGCTGCCAGCAACTTGATGACCTCTTTATCCATTGTCTCTCCTCCCCGAATAGATGGAGTTTGAAACCGATCCGAAAGCAGATATGAGACGGTCCCTTCCCGGACCGTCCGGACAGGTTGAAACCCGTGCTACAGACCACCCGCAGGCGGAAAGCCCGCACTGCGTTTAGTGATGCTCCCCATGGCCCGCCGTCGCCACGGCGGTAAAGGCCGCGGTCAGCATCATGAAGACCAGCGCCTGCACGGCGCCCACAAATAACTCCAGAATGTAGAAAAGCACCGGGGCCACAAACGGCGCCAGCGACGAGATGACCAGCAGCAACACCATCCCGGCAAAGATGTTGCCGAACAACCGGAAGCCGAAGGAGATGATCTTGGTGAACTCGCTCAGCATCTCCAGCAGGCCCACCAGGAAGTTCATCACCCCCATAAAGCCGCCGCCGGTCAGTGCCTTGATGTTGATGAACCGGTAGAAATATCCCCACCCCAGCGCCTGGACGCCGTAAACCTGAGTCATAAAGACCGAAATGAGCGCCAGCGCCAGGGGGACGTTGAGGTCGGTGTTGGCCGCCCGCAGGAAGGGAACCAGCGTATACTCCCCCGGCTCGTGGGTCAGAAAGAGGAGCGGCCCCACCTGCCGCACCGCGTGCCCTTCACCCTCGTGGACGTGCTCTATCAGGCCGACCGTGTCAAAGCCGGGGAAGAGTTCAATCCAGTTGGCGACCAGGATAAACAGGAAGAAGGTGATGAGCAACGGGAGCATCTTTTCTGCCCGCTCCCCCAGGATGCCCCGCAGGAAGTTGGCGAGAAACTCGTAGGCGGTCTCCACCAGATTCTGCAGCCCCCGCGGCACCATCGCTTCGGGCCGCCCGGCGCGGATATGCCGGGTGCCCGCCGCGAAGAGGCCGATGAGCAGCAGGTCGGCGATGAGCAGGCCCATCAGGGTGTTGGGCACCCGCACCGGGCCTATCGGGAATGTCTCTGCCGCCATCTGGATGTGCGGCTGTACCACCCACTTCTGCCCCAACGGGCCGATGACACACGAGAACACACACAGGCCGATCAGGGCGAGGACCGCCAGAACCTTACCCACTCGTCTCATCCCCACCTCCGGAATTGGAATCCCCCGCTCAATTGTTGTGAACGGCTAATGATCAACGTCTCCCGCGTCCTCCGTCCCCCGCTCTTTCTGCTCCTCCGCTCCCCGGCCCCTCTGCTCCTCCGGCGGATAAGCCCGCCGGGCCGCGGCGAGGGCCATCCGCACCACCATATAAAGGCTGAGGGGGATGCTTGCCAGCACCAGCCCCAGGGTAAACCAGGGCTTGGTCCCCAGACGGCTATCCAGCCAGATGCCCGCACCCAGCGCCAGCAGGATGATCACCACCGTCAGGCAACCGATCTGGGCGGCCGCCTCCGCCAGAAATGCCCCCTCCCGCCAGCCCAATCCTTTCCGCTCACTCATCGCGCTTCCTCCCGCCCCAGCGGAACACCCTTAACCATTGCCCTCGTCAGCCGATTTCCTTCCGCCTGGAAACCGCAAAGGGCGCAAAGGAGACCGTAAAAATCTCTGCGCCCTCTGCATTCTCTACGGTTAAACTCCTCAGAACCACCCCGCGCTCGCCTGCCAGACCCACTGATAGACCGGATAGGCCAGGATGCCCAGCAGGACAATCGCCGCCATGGTGATCCCCAGCACCCACTTGGACGGTGTGGGCACCTCCAGCGGCTCCTGCTCCTGCTCGGAGCGACGCTCAAAGACCACCTTCACCACGTTCAGGTAGTAGTACAGACCGATGATGACGTTGATCACGCCCACCACCGTCAGCGCGATGAGCCCACTCTGAATCGCGCCGGCGAAGATGAGCAACTTCCCCACGAACCCGCCGAAGGGCGGCACGCCTCCCAGCGAGAAGAGCGCCAGCATCAAACTCCACCCCAGGAACGATGACCGCCGGGCCAGGCCAGAGAAACTCTCTATGTCCTCGCTCCCGGTCAGGTTGGAGATGAGCACGACGACGGCGAACGCGGCCACGTTCATCACCGTGTAGACGATGAGATAGAAGGCTGCTGACGCCACCCCCATCTGCGAGGCCGCCGCCACGCCGATGAGCACGTACCCGGCCTGGGCGATGCTGGAGTAGGCCAGCAGCCGCTTGATGTTCTTCTGCCAGACCGCGAAGGTGTTCCCCAGCGTCATCGTCACCATAGAGATGGCCACCAGAAGCACCACCCAGGTCGGTTCCAGCGCCGGGAAAAGAAAGCGCAACGCCCGCAGGAGCACCGCGAACCCCGCCGCCTTGGAGCCCACGGAGAGGAACGCCGTGATCGGCGTCGGCGCGCCCTGGTAGACATCGGGCGCCCAGAAGTGCATCGGCACCATCGCCACCTTGAACCCGAAGCCCACCAGCACCATCAGGAAGGCCAGCACCGCCAGCGGGAAGGGAATAAACCGGATGGCCGATGCAACCTGCCCGTAGCCGGTGCCCCCGGCGAAGGCGTAGAGCCAGCTGAACCCGTAGAGCATCACCGCCGAACTGAAGGCCCCGAAGAGAAAGTACTTCAGCCCCGCCTCCGCCGACTGCGGCGTCTCCCGCAGATAGCCGACCAGGACGTAGGCGCTGATGCCGGTCAACTCCATCGCCACGTAGAGCATCACCAGATTCTCGGCCACCGCCATCAGCGACATCCCCAGCAGGGAAAAGAGAAGCAGGCCGTAGTACGGGCCGTCCTGCCGCAACGGCCGGAAGTCCATGGACATCAGCGCCACGAGGATGCCGCCCAGCAGGAAAATGGCGCGAAAGACCTGGGCGACGCCGTCCGTCCGCACCGCGCCGCCGAAGGCCGGACCGGTGGGCAGGGGCACCAGCAATACCACCAGCAGAATGACGATGAGGCCGGCCGCCGTCCAGAGCCCCAGCGTCCGCTTCCGCTCCGCCGGCAGCGCCAGGTCCACCCCCAGCACCACGATGGAGAGGGCAAGAAGGAGAATTTCCGGCAGGATGGAGAGAAGCCAGGTCGGGTTGAAGTTCGTGACACCCATCTATGCACCTCCCAGGACGGCCAGGACGGATTGGACGCCGGACTGCACCACCGGCAGGAACAGGAGCGGGTAGATGCCGCCCACGATGAGCGGCAGACTCATCAGCGCGATGGCGACCTTATCCAGCGGGCCAATCGGCGGGATGTCGGCGAATTTGGGCTTCAGTTCCCCCATAAAGACGTACTGGAACGCCCGCAGCATGTAGGCCGCTGTCCCGATAATCCCCAGCGCCGAGATGATGGCAATGATCGGATACCAGGGCGCCAGACTTGCCGCCTTCCAGAGCCCCAGGAACACCTGCACCTCGGCGACGAAGGCCAGGAAGCCGGGCATCCCCATAGAGGCGAATCCCGCGATGGCAAAGCCCAGGGCCGCAGGGGCCAGCCGCCGAATCATCCCCCCCAGTTCCCGGATTTCCCGGATGTGGGTCCGGTCGTACACCATCCCCACAATCGCAAAGGACATGGCGGCGATGATGCCGTGGGCGAACATCATGGTGACCGCGCCGCTCCAGCCCAGGTCGTTCAGCGCGGCGAAGCCCATCAGCACCACTCCCAGGTGGGCGACGCTGGCGAACCCGATGATGTACTTGAAGTCGGTGTGGACCAGGGCGATGAACGTGGCGTAGACGACGTTCATCACCATCAGGAAGACGACGTAGGGCATCCAGAACTTTGCCCCCTCCGGGAGCAGGAGCACCGCGACCCGGAACGCGGTGAAGGCCCCGACGTTCTTCAGCACCCCCGCGTGGAGCATAGAGACCGCGGTGGGCGCGGCGGCGTATCCGTCGGGGGACCAGGAGTAGAAGGGCCAGATGCTCGCCAGGACGCCGAACCCCAGGAAGATGGGCAGGAACCATGTCCGCTGGAACTCCGGGGAGAACTTCACCCCGCCCAGCGCGACCATGTCAAAGGTCCGCAGGCCGGACGTGAAGTAAATGGCCAGGATGCCGACCAGGGCGACCAGACTCCCCAGGAGCAGGTAGAGGGTCAGTTTCATCGCCCCGTACTCCCGCAGCGGCTTCCAGCCCCAGTTGACGATGAGCAGGTAGATGGGGAAGAGGACCAGTTCGTAGAAGAGGACCAGCAGGAAGAGGTCCAGGAGCGTGAACGCGCCGAAGACCCCCACGCCCATCAGCAGGAGAAGGGCGAAGAACTCGCGGGGCCGCTCCTCTATGTGCCAGGAGATGAGGACGGCGCAGAAGAGGAGCAGCGCGTTCAGCAGGACCAGCATCACCCCCATCCCGTTGACGCCCACGTAGTAGGACGAGCCGATGACGGGGAGCCAGGGTACCTGCTCCACGAACTGGTACCCGCCCAGGGTCCGGTCGTAGGCCAGAAAGACCCAGACGGCCATCAAGAGGGAGATGAAAGCGCCGGCGGCCGCCAGCAATTTCGGCTCAACCTGCCGGTCTCTGGGCAACAACAGAATCAGGACGGCTGCAATCGCTGGTGCAAAGATGATAACACTGAGGAATGGGAAGGCCATAGTCACCTCACCTGGATCCCTGGTTGAGAATTCCGGAGGTAGGGTTTTGTGGCGGCGGCCGCAGGCCGCTGCCACAAAACCCTATTTTTACCCAATCAGTCGCATCATCGCTACGTTGAACAGGTTGATCAGCCACGACGGCCAGACCCCGATGATGAACATCAGCACCATCAGCGGCACCAGGGCGATGACCTCGCGGGCGTTGATCTCCGGCATCTGCTCCCAGCGCGGGTTCAGCGGCCCCAGCAACACCTTCTGGATGGTCCAGAGCAGATAAGCCGCCACCAGCACCAGCCCGATGGTCGTCGCGGCAGTGATGGCCGGGAAGACCGCCCAGGCGCCCCGGAAGACCATGAACTCGCTCACGAAGCCGTTCAGCCCCGGCAGCCCCAGCGAGGCCAGGGTGCAGAAGAGCAGGATGCCGCCGTAGGCCGGCACCACCACCCCCAGCCCGCCGAAGTCCTTCAGGTTGCGGGTGTGCGCCCGCTCATAGACCACGCCGACCAGGGCGAACATCGCCGCCGCGGTGATGCCGTGGTTGAACATCTGGAGGACCGCGCCGTTGGCCGCCAGCGCCGCGTCCAGCGGGTTCACCCCGCCGCCCAGCGCCTTCGCCGCCACCGCAACCCCCAGCACCACAAAGCCCATGTGCCCCACCGAGGAGTAGGCCACCAGCCGCTTGAAATCGTCCTGGGCCAGGGCGGAGAGGCTACCGATGACCGCCGCCGCCAGCCCCAGAAGCGCCAGCACCCACGCGTACTGCACCGACTGCTCCGGGAAGAGCGGCAGCACCAGCCGCAGGAAGCCGAAGGCCCCCAGTTTCAGGAGCACCCCGGCCAGAATCATGGAGCCGGCTGTCGGCGCCTCGG
The DNA here is from genome assembly GCA_037445395.1 of Thermoflexales bacterium. Taxonomy (GTDB): domain Bacteria; phylum Chloroflexota; class Anaerolineae; order B4-G1; family DUEL01; genus SpSt-77. Next base: position 14,090 of record JBBIKR010000037.1, on the reverse strand, counting down.
TATGGGCATCCGGCAACCAGGTGTGGAAGGGCCAGATGGGGACCTTGATGGCGAAGGCGACCGTGAAGGCCCAGAACCCGATGGCCTTGATCACCGAAATCGGCAGACCGAAAAGGGAGCCGGTGAACGCGGGCCAGACCCTCTGCAACTCCACGATGTCAAAGGTTTTCGCCGTCAGGCCGATGACCTGGATGGCCAGCAGGAGCCCCAGCGACCCCGCCATCGTGTAGAGCAGGAACTTGAAAGCCGCGTAGGTCCGCGCCGGGATTTTGTACCCGCGCCACAGTTCCCGCTCCCCGTGCTCGCTCCCCCAGCGGTTGATGAGGAAGAACATCGGGATCAGCCCGATCTCCCAGAACAGGAAGAAGATGAGCAGGTCCAGCGCCACGAAGACCCCCAGCATCCCCGTCTCCAGGAACAGGAAGAGGGCGAAGTAGGAGCGGACCTCCTCACGGATGCTGAAGGAGATGAGAAGCGCCAGCGGCGTGAGGAACGTGGTGAGGAGCACCATCACCAGGCCGATGCCGTCAATCCCCACGTGGTACGAGGAACCGATCGGTGGGAACCACTCCAGCCGCTCCTCAAACTGGAAGCCCGGCGCGTTCGGCTGGAAGTTGATCCACACGATGACCGAGAGAACCAGCGGGATCAGGCTGACCAGGAGCGAGACCCACTTGATGAGCCGGTCCTGCTCCTTCGGCAGGAGCATCACCAGTCCGGCCCCGACCAGAGGGATGAAGAGAATCAGGCTGAGCAGATGTTGCCAGAAGAACTCCACGGTCGGACCTCCGTTGTGTGAAAATCGCGGAGAGGGGTTGGCGGCGGCGGTTGCGTCACCGCTCAAAACCCCCAGAAACTACGGCGTCACCCCCAAATAGAGGAGATAGAGCAGCGCGAACGTGCACAGGAAGAACAGCACCGAAATCAGATAATGCTGGACCTGTCCCGTTTGCAGGGCCTGGCGGAACTCCCGGCCAACGAGACCCACCAGTTTCGCCGATCCGTCCACCATCCCGCCGTCAATGACATAGCGGTGAATCCAGCGGTTGAGGATGCCCCACAGTTCGCCCAGGCGGGCCAGGCCGTGCAGAATGCCGTCTATCAGGCCCCGGTCTATCCACTCGTAGGCCACCTTCGCCAGCCAGATCGTGGGCCGGATGACCACCAGGCCGTAGAACTCGTCAATGTAGTACTTGTTGCGCAGGATGGTATGCACCGGCCCCAGCCAGCGGACCAGCGGGTCGGTCTGGCCTTCCGCCAGCGGGCGCCAGCCGTAGACCAGCCAGCCCACCAGCAACCCCAGGAGCGCCGCCCCCACCGAGATGGAGACCGGGACCGGGTTGAACGGCAGTGCCTCCGGCGCCTCCCCCAGCGTCGCGCCGACAAAGTGATGGAACCAGTTGCCGTGGAAGAGCGCTTTCCCCACCTCGCCCAGCACCGGGAAGTCCTCCGGCACGCCGACGAAGCCGAAGAAGAGGGCGAAGAGCGCCAGCACCACCAGCGGCCCCGTCATCACCCAGGGCGTCTCGTGGGCATGCTCGGCATGGTGGCTGCGCGGCTGGCCCAGGAACGTCAGGCAGATTTGCCGCATTGTGTAGAACGCGGTGAGGAGCGCGCCCGCCGCCAGTGCCCAGAAGACCGTCGGGTTGTGGGCCCAGGCGTGGGCCAGAATCTCATCCTTGCTCCAGAACCCGGCGGTGATAATCGGGAAGCCGGCGAGGGCCAGCCCACCGATGAGGAAGGTCCAGAAGGTGACGGGCATCCGTTTCGCCAGCCCGCCCAGTTTCATCATGTCCTGTTCGTGGTGGGAGCCGATGATGACCGACCCGGAGCCCAGAAACAGGAGCGCCTTGAAGAAGGCATGGGTGACCAGGTGGAACGCGGCGGCGATGTAAGCCCCGATCCCCAGCGCGGCGACCATATAGGCCAACTGGCTGATGGTGGAGTAGGCCAGCACCCGCTTGATGTCGTTCTGGGCCACCGCGATGGTGGCGGCGAAAAGGGCGCTGAAGGTGCCGATGAGCGCCATCGCCTGCATTGGCGGCGTCCCGGCGGCGTGCTCCAGCCCCACCGAAAGGAGCGGGAACATCCGCACCACCAGATAGACGCCCGCGGAGACCATCGTCGCGGCATGGATCATCGCGCTGACCGGCGTGGGGCCCTCCATCGCGTCCGGCAACCACACATGGAGTGGAAACTGGGCCGATTTCCCCACCGTCCCGGCGAAGATCAGCAACCCCACCGCCGCGGCGACGGAGAGGGTCGGGATCACCGACGGCGTGATCGCCAGTTCGTGCAATACCTCTTCATTCCGCAGGATGGCGTCAAAACTGAGGGTGCCCGTCTGCGTATAAAGATAGGCGATGCCGATGAGCATGATCACGTCGCCGATGCGGGTGGTGAGGAAGGCCTTGATGGCTGCCCGGTAGGCCGACGGCTTCTCAAACCAGAAGCCGATGAGCAGGTAGGAGCAGAGGCCCATAATCTCCCAGAAGATGAAGAGCATCAGGAGATTGTCGGCGACGGTCAGCCCCAGCATCCCGGTGGCGAAGAGGCTGATGTAGGCGAAGAAGCGGCTGTAGCGGGGGTCGCCGTGCATGTAGCCCACGCTGTAGATGAAGATGGCCAGACAGGTGATGGAGACGAAGAAGAGGGTGACGGCCGTCAGCGGGTCCACGAAGACCCCCATCTCCAGCGCCACGTCCGCCGAAGGCAACCACGGAATGCTCACGGCGATGGGGTGCTCGTAGAGTGCCTCGCCGCCCCAGCCGACCACCGTCCAGAAGACAAACTGAGCCATCAGGAAAGAGATGAACATCGCGCCGATGGCAATGGAGTGGCTCAGGCGCTTCCAGCGGTTGAAGAAGAGGACGATGAGGCCAAAGGCCAGGAAGGGCGGCAGCGGGATCAGGACGGTCAGGAGTTCCAGAAGTTGGCGAAGGTCCATATCGTCGCTCCTACCACTTCAGCAGGTTGATCTGGTCTATGTCGGTGGTCCGGCGGCTGCGGTAGATGACGACGATGAGGGCCAGGCCCACGGCGACCTCCGCCGCGGCGACGGCGTAGACGAAGGCGGCGAAGGCCTGCCCGGTGGCCGTCGTCGGCTCACCGTACCGCCAGAAGGCCAGCAGATTGAGGATGACGGCGTTGAGCATCAATTCCACGCCCATCAGGATGGCGATGGCGTTCCGTCGCGCCAGCACGCCGTAGGTGCCGATGCAGAAGAGCGCGGCGGCCAGAATCAGGTACCAGGAAAGCGGAACCACGGTCGCCTCCTATCAAAGTGCAGAATAAAGGATGCAGGATGCAAGATGCAAGATGCAGGATGCAGGATGCAAGACCTTTCAACGCCACTCCGCTTTGCTCCGCATTACGCGAGCGTTTCCAGACAATCTTTCAATGGGTACAGGGCGTCGCGAAAATGGTGCCGTCGTGGTAATAGTTGGCCCAGGCGTAGACGGGCCAATTCGTCAGAGTCAACGCCAGGCCCAGCGGACCCGCGAACACTTCCGGCTCCACGAATTCGCCGCGGGCGGCCCGTTCTGCCCGGCAGGCCTCCTGGGCATTCTTCCAGCCGAGATAAAACCCCAGACCCAGCAGAAGGTATAGGCAAACCAGGGCCAGGAAGACCCTGAGACCTGTGAGGAGAATTCGTTGGTTCATCGGCAGAAATTACACCCAATCTTCCAGCCGGAACTCGCTGGCAAACGGGTCTACAAAACGAACCCCTTCCACCACCTCACGGCCCGGAAAATCTTCCGTGAAAATGACTGGAATCTGGTTCAGTCGGGCCGTAGCCCAGATCATCGCATCCCAGAAATGAAGCCGGTGGTCTCGCACACCCCGAATCGCCTCCAGAACCACCGGACCCGTCAGGCCCAGCACCATCCAGAGCCGTAGATAATTCTGAACCCGTTCGTACCCTTCCTCAAGCGTCAAAGGAACCGCGATTTTCCGCGTTACAGTGAGAAAAAACTCGGCCAGCACCTGGGTGCTGACCACGCCCCGTCCCTGCACCACCAGAGCATCCAGGACACGGATTGCCTGTCGCTGCTTCTCCGGCTCCGAGCGGTCGTAGGCGTAAACCAGAACATTCGTATCCAGGAAAATCCTACCATTCATCATAAAGGTCTTCGCGGCGCCAGGCCCGCTTTCCAGCCACGGGCCCCTGCTGCAACAGGTGCTCAAGGAATTTCCGCTCCTGTTCCCAGACCTTCAAATCAGGTCGGAAAGGGACCAGCGCCCCGACCTGCTCCACCGCCTGCCGGATGATTTCCGCTTCCGCCATACCGCGTTCGCGGGCCAACCACTTCAATAATGCCTCCTGATGGGGCGTCAGATAGATTTGCTTGCGAACCATCTGTACCATGCCCATTCTCTCCTTCAGCACCACTTATACATCACATTATACATCAACCCGACCAGGAGGCAACCAAATGGGGACGCTATGAACGCGAACGGTGACCGGCGCGGTCGGCGCGGTCCGCATTCATCCGCGTCCCCTTTTACCGCTCCCGCACAATCGTCACCGCGCCGATGAGGGCCATGACCAGCAGGACCGAAGCGACCTCAAACGGCAGGGCATACCCCGTGGGGTCCACCAGCGTCACCCCCAGGATATGGATGGTGCTCTCCGGGACCGCCTCCGCCGTAACGTTGGGGCGGATGTTCTGCAGGATCAGGAAGACCATCACGCCCAGGAGCACCGCCGCCAGCAGGGCCGCCAGCCACCACTGCTCGTTGGCGCGCGGCATCGGCTGGCGCATGAAGGCGCGGGTGAGCATGATGGCAAAGATAATCAGGATGCCGATGGCGCCCATATAGATGAACAACTGGGCCGCGGCAAAAAACGGGGCCTCCAGCAGAACGTAGAGGCCCGCCATCCCGAAGAAGACCAGCATCAGCCACAGCGCGGCGTGGAACAGGTTGCGGACGGTGACGACGGCAATCGCCCCGCCCAGCACCATCAGGCCGAAGAGGACAAAGAGGACGTGGGAAAGGGTGATGGTCATGCGGCCACCTCCAGTTCCGAAATCTGCGCCGCCTGCCAGGCCCGCCGCCGGGCCCGCCGCCCGCTGAGGGCCGAAATCCCCCAGGTCACCAGCACCAGCAGCACCTGCGACGTCAGCAGAAGCCCCGCCCGCGTCCAGACCGGCGCGCCGCCGGGGAACGCCTCCGTGATTCCCTTATTCACCAGCACGGTCACGCAGAGGTTGACGATGGCCAGCGGCGTCAGGAACTTCCAGTTGAAGTTCAGCATCTGGTCAATCCGCAGCCGGGGGAGTGTGATCTGGATGAACATCCAGACCAGGATGACCAGTCCCATTTTGATGAAGAACCAGAGCGTCCCCAGGATGGGCGCCCGATCCACCCACGGCCCCCGCCAGCCACCCAGAAAGAGGGTGGTGAAGATGGCCGCGACCGCCACCGAGTTCATGAACTCGGCCAGGTAGAACATGCCGAACTTCATCCCGCTGTACTCAATGAAATACCCGCAGACCAGTTCCGACTCCGCCTCCAGCAACTCAAAGGGACGGGCGTTGATTTCGGCGAGGCTGGCCAGGTAGAAGATGACGGCGGTGAGCGGCATCGCGATCAGGAACATCACATTCTGCGCGCCGACGATGCCCTGCATCTTCATCGTCCCGGCGACGGCGACCACCGTCAGGACGGCCAGCAACTGGGGGATTTCGTAGCCCACCAGTTGCGCGACCGCCCGGAATGCGCCGACGGTGGCGTACTTGTTATTGGACGACCACCCTGCCATCAGGAAGATGAAGAGGGCCGCAGAGGAGAAGGCCAGGATGTAGAAGATGCCGATGTTCAGGTCGGTGCCGATGAGGGAGCCGCCGGGGCCGAAGGGGATGACCGCCCAGAGCATCACCGATGCGAAGACGACCAGCATCGGGGCCAGATTGTAGGGGATGGGGTCAATCCCCTGTGGGCGGACGTCCTCCTTGACAATCATCTTGATGGCGTCGGCGAAGGTCTGCAGGATGCCCCACGGCCCCGCCCAGGTGCCGGAACTGTTGGGGCCCAGCCGTCCCTGGATACGGGCGGCGATTTTCCGGTAGGCCCAGATGAGGAAGATGACGACGATGAGGGGGAAGAAGCCCACCACCAGCGCGCCGACCGCCCGGACGACCAGGAGCGCCGTCATCTCCGGGAGCCCCCAGCCCATCAGCACCCCCTGGAGCCAGGCCCCGATGTTGACGATGGCGTTGGAGAGAAAAGCCAGCAGACGGGTGAGCCAGTCCATTCAATCGCCTCCCACGCTTTCACGTTTCACGTTTTACGTCTCACGTTTCACGATTCCGTTACGCCCACTCCAGCGCGCCCTTCCGCCACGCGTAGAGCAGGGCCCCCAGCAAGAGCAAAAGGAACAGGACACCCTCTATGACCGCGTAGAGGGGGAGCCAGTTGTAGATGAGCGCCCAGGGGAACAGGAAGACGGCCTCCACGTCAAAGACCATGAAGGCCAGGGCGAAGATGTAGTACTGGGCCTTATACTGGACCCAGGCTTCACCGTGGGGGTAAATGCCGCATTCGTACGGTTCGCTTTTGCGGGGATGGGGCTTTTTGGGCCGAAGGAGCCAGGCCAGGGCAGGGGGTAATACACCTAAGAGCGCAGCCACAAGGAAGATCAAGCCGACGAAGGTGAATTGTTCTAACAAGGGCGGCCTCCTTGTAAGAGCATGTGGATTTGTGGCTCAAAACGGTTTGAATTATAGCATGTGTTGGGCGAATTGGCAAAATGGGTTGGGGAGCATTGACTCACACGAAGACACAAAGGCACAAAGACAGGATGGTTTTCTTTGCACCCTGGTATCCTGGCGCCTTTGCGGGAGCCTACACGCCTCGCTCCTGGGCCGCACGGGCAGCCGGAGTATAGCATTTCAGCGTATACTCCTTCAGCATCCGGCGGGTGCAGAAGGCCGGGGCGACCGACCGGATGGCCTCCTTTATCACCCGTACCCATCCCCGGGGGACGCCGTCCGGGTCCCGGTGGTAGAAGAGCGGGGCAACCTCGTCCTCAATCAGGCGGTACAATTCCGCCGCATCGTGGGCGTCCTGCGCGGCGGGGTCGGCGTCCTCCAGCGGGGCAATAGCCCAGCCGTTGACGCCGTTGTACCCCTCGTCCCACCAGCCGTCCAGTACGCTCAGATTGGGCACCCCGTTCATCGCGGCCTTCTGTCCGCTGGTGCCGCTGGCCTCCATCGGCCGACGGGGCGTGTTCAGCCAGACGTCCACCCCCTGCACCAGATAGCGGGCCACATGCATATCGTAGTCTTCAATGAAGGCGATCCGTCCGCCCACCGCCGGGTCTTTGGCGAAGGTGTAGACCTGCTGGAGCAGATACTTGCCCGCGTCGTCGGCGGGATGGGCCTTCCCGGCGAAGATGAACTGGACCGGGCGGTACGGGTTATGCAGGATGCGCTTCAGCCGCTCCGGGTCCTGGAAGAGCAAATTGGCCCGTTTGTAGGTGGCGAACCGACGGGCAAAGCCGATGGTCAGCGCCTCCGGGTCCAGGAAGGCCCCCGCCACCAGCACCTGGTCGGGGTCCATCTCGCCGGAAATCCGCCGCTGGCGGGCCCGCTCCCGGATAAACGCCATCATCTTCCGCTTCTGGTCCTCGTGGATTGCCCAGAGTTCTTCGTCCGGGATGTCGTCCAGCCGCTCCCACAGGTCTGGGTCGTCGTGCCGCTCCAGCCAGTCGTGGCCCAGGTACTTGCGGAAGAGACGGTTCAGCGGGCCGGGAATCCACGAAGGCAGATGGACACCGTTGGTGATATGGATGATGGGCACCTCCTCCACGGGCCGGTCGGGCCAGAGGACCTGCCACATCCGGCGAGAGACCTCCTCGTGCAGGCGGCTGACGGCGTTGCGGTAACCGGAGAACCGTAACGCCAGCGCGGTCATATTGAACTGAGGGCCGCCGGGGCCGTTCAGCCGGCCCAGTTCCAGGAATTCCTCCCGACTCAGCCCCAGTTCCTGCCAGTAGCCATGGAAGTACTTTTCCACCATCGGCAGGTCAAAGACGTCGTGCCCGGCGGGGACGGGAGTGTGGGTGGTGAAAACGGTGGTTGCCCGTACCGCCTCTGCCGCCTGCTCAAACGTCCACCCCTGGGTAACCAGTTCGCGAATTCGCTCCAGGACCAGGAAGGCACAGTGCCCTTCGTTCAGGTGCCAGACGACGGGGTTGGCCCCCAGCGCCCGGACGGCCCGAACGCCGCCGACGCCCAGCACAATCTCCTGGCTGATGCGGGTCTCCCGGTCGCCGCCGTAGAGGCGGGAGGTGAGCATCCGGTCCCAGGGCTCGTTCTCCGGCAGGTTGGTGTCCATCAGGCAGACCCGCACCCGCCCGACCTGTACGTGCCAGAGGGCGACCTGGACCGAACGACCGCCCAGTTGGACCTGAACCCGGACCGGGTTCCCCTCCGCGTCCCGGACGGGAAGCAGTGGGGTCTCCTCTATGCGGAGGGGCGGATAGACTGCCTCCTGCCAGCCGTGAGGGGGGATATGCTGGCGAAAGTAGCCCTGCGAGTAGAGGAATCCCACGCCCACCAGCGGCAATCCCAGGTCGCTGGCCTCTTTGGCGTGATCGCCCGCCAGAACACCCAGGCCGCCGGAGTAGATGGGGAGGGAAAAGTGGATGCCAAACTCGGCGGAGAAATAGGCAACCGGCCGCTGGTCCGGATAGACCTGGCGCCCCCAGAGGTGACCGTTGCCCATATCCCGGTCAAAGGCCAGGACGACGGCGTCGTACTGGCGCAGGAAAAGCGGGTCCCGGGCGACTTCCTGGACCCGCTCCGGCGTGACCTCCAGCAGCATCCGCACCGGATTATGACCGGTGGAGCGCCAGAGGGGGTAATCAAACATCTTGAAGAGGTCGCGTGCGTCCTGATGCCACGACCACCAGAGATTGTAGGCCAGGTCTGCCAGCCGCTCTATGCGGGGCGGCAGTTTCTGCCGAACGATGGCCGGAATTTCCTCCATACCCCCTACTCCATACTCCCTACTCCGTACTCCATACTCCGTATTCCGTACCTACGTCTTCCCCAGCACCAGAGTGAGGACAACGGCGGTGACCAGACCGAATTCCAGCAGGACGGCGGGTTTGAGGCGATCCAGCAGATACTGCTGAGCGATCCCCGTCGCCAGGTAGAAGAACAGCAGCAGGAGCAGGCTGGCGGTCCAGTTATCCAGCCGCCAGTAGTTCAACGCCCAGGTTGCCTCACCGACCACCAGGCCGACGACAGCGGAATAGAGGACGACCCGGGCCGCGCGGGTCTCCGCGACTCCCAGCAGGTCCAGCGCGATGAGAAACGCCACCAGCGTCACCTCCGTTGCGGTGACCAGACTGCGGGCGCGAGTGCGGTAAATCAGGTAGAAGAAGACCAGGGCCAGCAGGTAGGCCAGGATGTTCAGGCCCAGGCGGGCCCGGGTGGCGGCGGGATGACGGGGGGAAAGGGCGGCGAATTCGGCGGCAACCGCCAGGCCGATAAGGACCATGGCCAGAAGAAGCCCCCCGCCCCAGACGACCTCGGTGGGCGCCAGTTCCACCAGATAGGCCGCCATTCCGCCCAGGAGGCCGGGGAGCACCCAGGAGAAATAGAGGGGGCGCGGCAAACGGTTAGGGGCATCGGGATGGGCCGCCAGGATGTAGCGAGCCCCCATCGCCGCCAGGCCTGCAACCAGGACAACCAGAAGCCCTTCACCCGTCAGGTTCACCTCAAGGGGAGAGCCCAGCAGGTGGAACCGCCGGGTGACCTGAGGCAACTGGACGAAACGGAACAGCACGCTGGTCAGCAGGATCAGCGCAATCAGTACCGAAAGCCGGTCCCGATTCAATCGGGGAATGCGTTCTGTCATAAACGGGGCAAATTGTACCCCCAGGCGACCGTTTTGTCAATCCAGAGTTCTTCGGGCCCGCGCGGCAATTCGCCCCCTGTGGGCAGGGAAGGGGGATGGGGTTTTGCGGGCGGGCTGCGCCCGCCCGCAAAACCCCATATCCTCCCCTTTATGGGCGCGGTACCCCTCACAGGGAATTTGCTACACAAGCCCAATTCAGGAATAGAGATTTGCCTCCTGTTCAGGAGCAGGTTATAATGGGGGGTGGAGCAAGAGCCAGTGGCCTTTGTCACTTCGTGGGTGTCTCTGGGCATGTCCCATTTCTGTTAAATCACTGAGGAGGAGCGTATGTCGGGTCACAGCAAATGGTCCACGATCAAGCACAAAAAAGCGGCGACGGACGCCAAACGGGGGAAAATTTTCACCCAACTGGCGCGGGAAATCACCATCGCGGCCCGGGAAGGCGGGGGCAATCCGGAGGCCAACTTCCGGCTGCGCCTGGCGATTGATAAGGCACGCGAAGCCAACATGCCCAAAGAGAACATTGAGCGGGCCATCAAGCGGGGGACGGGCGAGATTAAAGGCGAGAGCGAACTTTCCGAAATTCTGTACGAAGCATACGCCCCCAACGGCGTGGCCCTGCTGATTCAGACCCTGACGGATAACCCCAACCGTTGTGTGGCGGAACTGCGCCACGTGCTGAGCCGTCAGGGCGGGCGGATGGCCGAGGCGGGCGCCGTCGCCTGGCAGTTTGACCGGAAGGGCTACATTGCCATCTCCCCCGATGGTGCCGACGCGGAGCGCATCTTTGAGGTCGCAGTGGAGGCCGGCGCCGACGACGTCGTCATCTCCGATGACCTGATTGAGGTCTTCTCCCCGCTGGAGACCTTCCAGGAGGTCCGTCAGGCTCTGGAGGCCCTGGGCGTCCGGTTTGAACAGGTGGAAATCTCTATGATTCCCAGGACCACCATCCAGTTGGGCGAGCAGGAGACCATGCGGGTCATGGGGGTCATTAACGCGCTGGAGGACCTGGAGGACGTCCAGCAGGTCTTTTCCAACCTGGACATCTCCGATGAAGTGATGGCGAAATTTGAGGCGGCAGCCTGATGCGGGTCCTGGGGATTGACCCCGGCACGGCGACAACGGGCTACGGCGTGGTGGAGGAGACCGAAGAGGGACTGCGGGCCCTGGCCTACGGCGTCGTGACCACCCCGCCCGACCTTCCCCTCCCCCGGCGGCTGCAGACCGTCTACCGGGAACTCCGCCGTCTGGTGCGGGAGTGGCAGCCGGACGCGGCGGCGGTGGAGGAACTCTATTTCAACGTGAACGTCCGGACGGCGATGAGCGTGGGCCAGGCACGCGGGGTGGCCCTGCTGGCTATGGCCGACGAGGGGTTGCCCGTGGCCGAGTACGGCCCCGGGGAGGTGAAGCAGGCGCTCACCGGCTACGGCGGCGCCGAAAAGCGGCAGATGCAGGAAATGGTCCGCATGCTGCTGGGCCTCCCCTCCATCCCCCGCCCGGACGACGCCGCCGACGCGCTGGCCGTCGCCATCTGTCATCTTCACTCCGCCTGCCTGCGGGCGCTGACGATGGAACAGGGACGATGATCTCCCGTCTGACCGGCACGGTTGCGGCAATCCGCCCGGACCGCATCATCGTCCAGGTGGGTGGCGTGGGCTTTACGGTCCACGTGCCCACTTCCGTCCTTCAGGCGGTGGACGGGGTGGGGCGGCCGGTGGAACTGGTGACCCATCTGCACGTCCGGGAGAACGAACTGGCCCTTTACGGCTTCCTCACCGAGGAGGAACTGGCGCTGTTTGAGTTGCTCCTGGGGGTCTCCGGGGTCGGGCCGAAGGTGGCGCTGGCGATTCTCAGCACCCTCTCCCCGGACGTGCTCCGTCAGGCGGTGGCCCGGGACGAGCCCGGCGTCCTGACCCGGGTCCCCGGCGTGGGGCCGAAGACCGCCCGGGCCATCCTCTTCCACCTGCGGGATAAACTGACCGGGCTGGAGGCCCAGGCTGTGCCGCTATTGACCGACCAGGACGCCGAGGTCATCGGCGCGCTGACCGGGCTGGGGTTCAGTCTGGTGGAGGCGCAGACTGCCCTCCAGAACATCCCGCGCGACCCCGACCTCCCGCTGGAGGAGCGCATCCGTCTGGCCCTGGCCTATCTGGCGCAGAGATGACGTGGGAACGGTATAATGAAAATCTTCAGCGGCTTCCCTGAACGGAAAACCCGCACCGTCCGCCTGCCTGAGCCGGTCATCACCGAACTGCTCCCCATCGTGGACGACCTGGACGAACTGAAGGTCACCCTGCACGTCCTCTACCGGCTCCAGCAGGGGCAGGGACCGGTCCGCTACGTCTCCCAGCGGGACCTGCTGGCGGACCCGGTCCTCCTGCGCGGGCTGGAATCCCCGGCGGCGGTCCGGCGGGCGATAGACCGCGCGGTGGAACGCGGGACGTTCCTCCAGGCCGAGGTGGACCTCAACGGTCACCCCGACGTCATCTATCTCGCCAACTCGCCCCACGGCCGGGCGGCACTGGAGGCGCTGCGCCGGGGAGAACTGTTGCCCACCACACCCCCTGCGCCCCGGCCCAATATTTTCACCCTGTATGAAGAGAACATCGGCCCCCTCACGCCCCTCATCGCCGAAGAACTGAAAGAGGCCGAGAAGACCTATCCCGCCCAGTGGATTGAGGACGCATTCCGCGAGGCAGTCGCCCTCAACCGGCGCAGCTGGAAATACATCCGGGCCATTCTGGAGCGCTGGCATGCCGAAGGAAGAACGGACGAAGAGCGTCGGCGAGGTCCTGAGGAAGACCGCCGCCGCTACATTGAGGGAGAGCACGTCCGCTATTGAGGCCGGCGAGGCGCAGGCCGACGCCGGCCATCCGCCGGCCTCCCCGTGCCCTCACTGCGGCGGCCTGGGCTACGTGCGGGCCGACGTCCCGGTGGACCACCCCGACTTCGGCAAACTCATCCCCTGCGTCTGCCGCCTGGCCGAGGTGGAGCGGCGCCGTCTGGCCCAACTGCGGGCCATGGGGCAACTGGCGGCGCTGTCCCACATGACCTTTGAGACCTTCGTCCCCGAGGGCCAGGGCCTCCCGCCGGACAAGCGGGCCAACCTGCGCCATGCCTACGAGACGGCCCGGGAATTTGCCGAAAACCCCAACGGCTGGCTGGTCCTGCGCGGCGGCTACGGCTGCGGGAAGACCCACCTGGCGGCGGCCATCGCCAACCGCTGTGTGGAGCGCGGCCAGCCCGTCCTCTTCGTCACCGTCCCGGACCTCTTAGACCACCTGCGGGCCACTTTCGGCCCCACCAGCCCCGTCCGCTACGACCAGCGCTTTGAGGAAGTCCGCACGGCCCCCGTGCTGATTCTGGACGACCTGGGCACCGAGGCCCCTTCCCCCTGGGCGCAGGAGAAACTCTTTCAGATTCTGAATTACCGGTACAATGCCCGGTTGCCCACCGTCATTACCACCAACCACGCCCTGGAGGACCTGCCGTTGCGCATCCGCTCTCGCCTGGCCGACCCCGACCTGACGCGCATCGTTACCATTCTGGCGCCCGACTACCGCCAGGCGGGCGTCTCCGCCGACCAGTCGGACCTGAGCAGTCTCCACCTGCATGCCCATCAGACGTTTGAGACCTTTGACCTGCGGGAGAAGGAACTGCCGCGGGAAGAAGCGGAGAATCTGCGGAAGGCGGTGGAACTGGCCCGTGCTTACGCCCAGGACCCCCAGGGCTGGCTGGTTTTCACCGGCACCTACGGCTGCGGGAAGACCCACCTGGCGGCGGCGATTGCCAACTTCCGGGCCCAGCAGGGGTATCCGGTCCTCTTTGTCGTCGTGCCGGATCTGCTGGACCACCTGCGGGCGGCCTTCGGCCCGACCAGCCCCGTCTCCTTTGACCGGCGGTTTGACGAGGTGCGCCGGGCCCCGCTTCTGGTGCTGGACGACCTGGGGACCGAATCGGCCACGCCGTGGGCACGGGAGAAGATGTACCAGATTTTTGACTACCGCTACAACGCCTGTCTGCCGACCATCATCACGGCGGCGACGCCTATCAAGGACCTGGACCCCCGTCTGGCGGCGCGCCTCCAGGACGAGACGCGCTGTATCCACTTCGCCATTCTGGCTCCGGCCTATCGCGGGAAGGCGGGGCGGCGTCCCCGCCGCCCCGGCGGGCGCGGCCCCTCATAGATACCCCCTCCCCTCTCCTGACCGCAGGTC
>JBBIKR010000036.1:0-28383 GCA_037445395.1 Thermoflexales bacterium | reverse complement strand
CCCCGGGAGTGTGATACTTTCGGGTGTTCTGCGTATAATACTACAGAGACGCCAGCATGCGGGCACCGAAAGACTCCCGAGAGAAGAGCCGAAGCGACGGGGCGGATTGGGAGGCGGTTTACGCCGAGTATCTGCCCCGGGTCTACAACTACTTCCGCTACCTGGTCGGCGTCCAGACGGTCGCGGAAGACCTGACGGCGACGGTGTTTGAGAAGGCCTGGCGCCGTCGGGATTGCTACCGTTCCGACATAGGGGCCTTCTCCACCTGGCTGTTCACCGTGGCGAAAAACGTCGCCCGGGACTATTTCCGGCACTGCCGGCAGGAGGTGCCGCTGGAATGGGCCGGGTCTCTGACAGACCCTGACCTGGTGGAGGAGGTGGTGGCGGAGCGGGAGGATCAGGCCCGTCTGGCCGTGCTGCTGGCCCGGTTGCCCGCCCGGGAGCGGGAACTGATCGCGCTCAAGTACGGCGCCGGCCTGACCAACCGGGAGATCGCCCGCCTGAGCGGGCTCAGTGAGACCAATGTGGGGACGATACTGCACCGGACCGTTCAGCGATTGCGGGAAGAATGGGAGGAGCAAGATGAGCGATGAGTTCCTGTACCGATGGCGTCAGATGCCGCGTCCTGAATTCGTGGAGGCGCTGAAGGAGCGGATTTTCCGGGAGCCGCCGGGCTCTCCCCGGAGACCTCATAGAATTCGCATCGGCCTGTTGACCCTCTTGCTGGTCGCGATCATTGTGGCCTGCACAACTCCTCAAATCCGGACACCGGTCTTGCAAGCGACCGAGGTAGCGATTGCCGAGGGTGGGAAAGCGGCTGGCCGTCTCATCCAGCTCGTTTTTACCCGAGATGGAAAGCCAGCCGAGACAGTCTATATCTGGCGCCTGCCCTGTGGTGAAGGTGAGCAGAGCATCCAGTTGTACTTTCCACCGGACGCAGGCGAAGGCCCCCTTCGCCGGGTCCCTATTGTGCTGATGATGCCTGAAGAAGAACGAGATCACTTCTTTCAAGGATGTGAACCTCTGCTCTCCTCAGAGGTTTCAGGGGACGATTTCACCGTAAAGTTCGTGGATGTGAATGGCCAGCGCGCCACACTGATTGTGAACGAAAAAGAGCACAATGCCATGCTGACCTGGGTGGAGAACGGAATCGCCTACCTGGTGTTTGGGGACCTGGACCAGATGCCGCGGGAGGAGTTGATCCGTAAAGCGAATCTGATTCTGCCTCTAAGGGGGTGGGATGAACAGGAGAATTGAAGTGTTACTGATGATGCTGATGGTGATCGTCATTTTGCTGATGGTGGCAAACCTGGCCTTATTTGTGCGAATGAACCAGTTACAGCGCCAGGTGATCCAATCATTAGCGCCGTTCCAGCGGCCAACAGGTCTGCCCCAGGGGGCTAAAGCACCGTTTTTCCAGTTAGTGGATACCACAGGCCAGGAAGTCTCGCTTCAGGATTTCTCCGGGCAGCGCGTTCTACTTGCCTTTATTTCTCCCAGTTGCCCAGCCTGTCAGCAGGTTTACCCCGCTTTGAAAGAATTCCGCAAGGCTCATACAGATGTTGCGGTTCTGGTGATTTCACGCGGCAATCAAGAGGAGAACCAGAGAATAGCGGCAGAACTCTCAATGCCTATCCTGAATGGGACAGAGGCAGTGATGCAGGAATATCAGGTGCCCGGTTTCCCCTTCTTCTTCCTGCGGAACTTCAAAATCGGGATGTTCCCTGCGCCAGCGGACCCGGGTGTCTACCCGGACACTTACTGCTGGGACTACCCGGCTTACTGGGCGTGCTACTGTCCTACGGGCCAGCGCTGGGAACTCTGGTGCCACCGCTATTGCAACGAACCCGACAACTGCCCCACAGGTTGCTGCGACATCTCCTGCTGGTGGGTGGAGGTCGGTTCGTGTTCCTGTGAGTAAGGCTTCCGTGCTCCCGGCTGGTAACAGGAAGGCTGGGGAGTAACCCCAGCCTTCTCTGATTACCGCGTCCTTTTCCACCCCAGCACCAGCGCGGCCAGCAGCAACGCCCCAATGCCCGGGCAGAGCCCGCCACCCGGAGCGGGCGGCGTCGGGGTGGGCAGGGCCGGGGTGGGGCCCACCGCCGGGCCGGACGTCGGCGAAGGCTCCCGGGTCGGCGGGAGCACCACCGGCCCCGCCTCCTCCGGCGTCACCTCGTAGGCCGCCCCCTCCGCCACGAAGACCACCCGCTCCCCCAGCGCCAGGTACGGCCCCCACTCTGGCCGCGCCGCCAGCAGGTCAAAGTACGCGTCGCTCCCGAACCGCACCCGCACCGGCGTCATCCGTTCCGGATCAAACTCCGCGTCGGTCCAGACCCCCTCCCGCAGGAAGAAGGTCTTGCTCCCCACGTGACGCACCACCTGGGCGGCCTCCTGGGGCATCGGCGCGCCGCCGACCCCGCCCATTTCCCGCAACCGGCCCTGCTCCTGGGCCAGGTCCACCGCGGCTCCGCCGAAGGCCGGAGTCTGCGGCAGGGCCTTTAACTGCTCCGCCGCCTCCTCCCGCCCCGCTTCGGTAAAGACGTCCTCCTGGACCAGGAACGACGTGTAGGGCGTGATGATGCCGTAGCGGACGCTCAGGTCTATCACCGCGTCCACCCATTCTTTCTGCTCGCCGTAGAGCCGAATCTGGGTGAGCAGGTAGCCGATCTTGCGGGCCGCCCACAGGCGCGGGATGAACTCGTCGCCCCCTTCGGCCCGCAACATCCCCTCGTAGACGAATTCCCGCCGTTCCCCCTCCGTCTCCCCGACCAGGCGGACGCGGACGGGGCCGCTCCCCCGGTAGCGTCCGACCAGGATCAACTGGGTGCCCGCGAAGAGGTCCGGCAAGGGGCGCGGGTAGATGTCCTCCACGATGATGTCACCGAAGTCCAGGGAGATGTCGGTGAGGACGGGGGCCTGGACCCGCGCGTAGAATGCGGCGACGGCCTCGTCTATCCGCTCGCCGGGGCGAACGTAGGCCGGGGAGCCCCGATGCTTCTGGGCCAGGGTATCCAGCAGGACGGTGTTGACATCATCGCCCACGCCGAAGGGGAAGATGCGAACGTTGGATGGCGCCGCGCGCTCCACCGCCTCCAGAATCCGGTCTATTTCCACCACCCCCTCGGTGGGCTGGCCGTCGGTGAGGAAGATGAGGACGGTCGGCCGCTCCCGGTCGGCCTGGGCCAGCGCTTCCAGCAGCGCGCTGTGGATGTCGGTCCCGCCCGTGGCCTGCAGGTTCCGCACCCACTCCCGCGCCCCCGGCGCCTCCGACGCCACCTGTAGCCCCCGGGCGTAGGAGCGGACCCCCGTGGAGAACGCGATGACGCTGAAGCGGTCCCCGGGGTTCAGGTGGTCCAGGACGTATTCCAGCGCCCCTTTGGCCTGCTCCAGTTTCTCCCCCTCCATAGAGCCGGAGACATCCAGGACCAGCAGGACGTCTTTGGGCTGGACCCGTTCCGCCTCCAGCGGCGGCGCGACCAGGAGCAGGAAGAAGCCGTCGTCCGGGGGCTGGCGGTACGAGAGCAGGCTCATCCCCACCTCCTCCTGCCCGACGGTGTAGACCAGGTGAAAGTCCCGGTCGGGCCGGACGTTCGTCTCCTCGTAGCCGACGGTGGCCTGTTTGTCGCCGTCCCGTCCGATGTAGACCTGGTCCTGATGGGTGGGGGAGTAGACGGTCTTCAGGGGGACGGGGGACCGGATGTCCACGCGGATGCTGACCTCCTGGATGGGGCGGGCGGAGAAGCGCTCGGTGTTCAGAGGGTAGACGTAGCGCACTAAGCCGTTCTCCAGGGGGAGGACCTGGGTGTATTCCAGTTGGATGCGCTGTTCGCTGCCAGGCGGGATGGGGAAGATGCGGGCCTGGACGACGTCGCGGCCGATGTATTCCAGCAGGGCCGGGTCGCGGCGGCTCCGGACGATCTCCTCGTAGATGGCGCGGGCTTTGTCGGCGGGGAGCACCTCTGCCTCCACGGGCTCCCCGTCCACCCACATCACGAACCGGCTGATTGTCGCGCCGGGGGGCAGGGGGAAGATATAGGTCCCTTCGGCCTCCCAGTCGTGCTCGTTGACGAAGACCTGGTCCACGCGAGTGGTCGCCACCTGGTTGTCTATGGTGACGGTGACCCGGTGGTAGCGGATGGTGAGCCAGACGGGCTCGGGGGCCGGGCCCGGAGGCCAGGGCGGCTCCGGGATGATGATACCGTCGGCCCGGGCGGGGGTGGCGGTGGTCAGCAGGAGCAGAACCCCCAGCAGGGTGAACCAGTAGCGGAGTCCCTTCATCTCTACCTCCTGTTGTTAGCCGGTAGTGGGTAGCCGGTAGTGGTTAGCCGGTAGCCGTTAGCAGTTAGCCGACTACCACCTAACCCCTAACGGCTACCAACTAACCCCTAACGACGGACCCCTACCGGCTACCCCTAACACCAAGACGCCGGGAGAGGGGCGGGAGTTCCGGTTGACGTTCTGATACAAACGGGTAGAATATTCCCACAATGCCTGTTCTCACCCTGCTGACCGATTTCGGCACCGAAGACGAGTACGTCGGCGTGATGAAGGGGGTCATCCTCTCCATCGCGCCGGACGTCCGGCTGGTGGACCTCTCCCACCAGATACCGCCCCAGGACGTCCGGCGGGCCGCGTTTCTCCTGATGAACGCCGTCCCCTACTTCCCGCCCGACACGGTCCACCTCTCTGTCGTGGACCCGGGGGTGGGGACGGAGCGGCGACCGGTGGCCGTTCGCACCCCGGTGGGGACGTTCGTCGGCCCGGATAACGGCCTCTTCTCGTGGGTGCTGGCGAGAGTTCCGGAGTGGGCGGCGGTGGAGATTCGGGAACCGGCCTACCAGTTGCCGCTGGCCAGTTCCACCTTCCACGGGCGGGATATTTTCGCACCGGCGGCGGCCCACCTGGCGGCAGGGGTGCCCCTGGAGAACCTGGGGCCCCGGGTGGAGGACCTGGTCCGGCTCCCCCCGCCCCGCCTGAAGATCGGTGACTTCGTGGCGGAAGGGGAAATCCTCTACGCCGACCGCTTCGGCAACCTGGTCACCAGCATCGGGTATCTGGAACGGGGCGAGGACGCCCTGGTGCTGGCGCCTGCTTTCGGGCCCGGGGGCGATGGGCGACGGTTCTCCGCCAGGGACGCGGGCGTCTTAGTGGGAAACGCCGAACTGCGCGGCATCCGGCGGACCTACGGCGAGGCCAGGTTGGGGGAACCGCTGGCCCTGGTGGGAAGCAACGGGTTTCTGGAGATTGCGGTCCGTCAGGGGAGCGCGGCGGCGGTCCTGGGCGTCGGCCCCGGCACCCCGGTGACGCTTCTCTTCAGGCGGCAGGGATAGGCTACCTCACCTCTCCCCTCTCCTGGCCAAAGGCCAGGAGAGGGGAGAGGTTGGGGGAGGGGTGAGGAACTACATCCGTGCCCTGTTCTCTTGCCGGAGGCTCAAACGTGGACGAACTTGTGATTGAAGGTGGCATTCCCCTGCGGGGGACGCTGACCCCCAGCGGCAACAAGAACGCCGCGCTGCCTGCGCTGGCGGCCTGCCTGCTGACCGATGAGCCGGTTATCCTCCATAACCTGCCCGACATTCAGGACGTCCACACCATGCTGGACCTGCTGGCGGACATCGGCGTGCAAGTGGAGCGTCTGGACACCCACTCCTGGCGGTTGCATGCGCAGGAAATCCGCCTGCCGCCCCTTGCGCGGGAGAAGTTCCGCCGCATCCGGGGCTCCATCCTGCTGGCGGGGCCGCTGCTGGCCCGTATGGGCTGGGTGGAGATACCGCCCCCCGGCGGCGACGTCATCGGGCGGCGGCGGGTGGACACCCACTTTCTGGCCTTCCAGGGGCTGGGCGCCGAGGTGGACGTGAACGACCTCTTCCGGCTCAACGCCCGGCAACTGCGCGGCGCCGACATCCTTTTAGACGAAGCGTCCGTCACCGGCACGGAGAACGCCATCATGGCGGCGGTGCTGGCGAAGGGGACGACCGTCCTGCGCAACGCCGCCTCCGAGCCCCACGTGCAGGACCTCTGCCACATGCTCAACCAACTGGGCGCCCGAATTGAGGGCATCGGCTCCAACGTCCTGACCATCCACGGCGTGGACCGTCTGGGCGGCGGGGAATTCGCCATCAGCCCCGACCACATAGAGGTGGGGAGTTACATCGCGCTGGCCGCGATGACGCGGGGGGAACTGCGCATCCGCAACGCCGCTCCGCATCACCTGCGGATGATCCGCCACGTCTTCTCCCGCCTGGGGGTGGAGATTGAGGTGGACGGGGAGGATGTGGTGGTACCGGCGGAGCAGCCGATGGAAGTGGTGCCGGACATCGGCGGGGCCATCCCCACCATCGCCGATGCCCCCTGGCCGGCCTTCCCCGCCGACCTGATGAGCATCGCCATCGTCCTGGCGACGCAGACGACGGGGACCGTCCTCTTCCACGAGAAGATGTTTGAGAGTCGCCTCTACTTTGTGGACAAGTTGATTTTCATGGGCGCGCGCATCGTCCTCTGCGACCCTCACCGTTGTGTCGTGCAGGGGCCATCCCAACTTCAGGGGGACATTCTGGTGAGCCCCGACATTCGGGCCGGTATGGCGCTGGTGGGGGCGGCCCTCTGTGCGAAGGGGCAGAGCATCATCCGCAACGTGGAGCAGATTGACCGGGGGTACGAGCGGGTGGAAGAGAAACTGCGCTCCCTGGGAGCACGGATAGAACGGGTAAGGAAGTAAAAACCCCGCCCCCCCCCGGGGGGGTGGGGGGGGGGGGGGGGGGGGCGGGGGGGGGGGGGGGGGGGGGGCGCCCCCAAGCCCGAATAATTACTAAAAACAAAAGTGACGGTCACCTCCAGGGTGACCGTCGCTTTCAATGGGCCCGGCAGGACTCGAACCTGCAACCAACCGGTTATGAGCCGGTCGCTCTGCCGTTGAGCTACAGGCCCGATTCTCCGGGAAATCCAGGAGCGGGCGGCGGGAATCGAACCCGCAACAGCAGCTTGGAAGGCTGCGGCAATACCATTTTGCAACGCCCGCGTTGCTCACCAGCCAGTCGGGGCGGCCGGACTTGAACCGGCGACCCCTGCGTCCCAAACGCAGTGCGCTTCCGTCTGCGCCACGCCCCGGCCCTGCTATAAGTATACCGCTTTTTCCCCGTGCCGTCAAGGTCACGGCGCCCAGGAGAGCCGCTGGTTCTGCCAGTTGGGCATCTCGGCCCCCAGGGTGACCAGAGGGCGGAGATTCGCTCCGTCCGGTTGCATTAGATAGATGCCCCAAGTGTTGTCCCGGTAGGACAGGAAAGCGATGGTGGAACCATCCGGCGACCAGGCCGGCAATCCCTCAACGGCGGGCGTACTGAGCAGCACCTGAACGCCCCCACCCACCCCCAGCAGATAGAGGTCCCAGTTGCCGGTATGGTCGGACATGTAGAGCAACTGGCCGCCGCCCGGCGCCCAGTGCAGGCCGGTATCATTGGCGCTGCCCGTCAGGCGGACCGGAGGCTGGGCGTCGTCGGGGTTGTCCACGTAAACGCCGCAGGCGGAGCCGTCGGCCTCGCAGCCGGTCCAGGCCAGCAGGCCCGTCGGCCCCCAGGAGGGCCCCCAGCCCGGCGCCACCACCGTCGGCGTCCCGGTGCCGTCGGTGCGGGCGATGTAGATGTGCCAGACTCCGGCCCCGTCGGGCGCGGCGTAGGCGTAACGGCTACCGTCGGGGGAGAGGGTGGGCCAGGCGGCATCGGCGCCCGCCCGCAGCAGGACCCGGGAACCGTCCGGCTGGAGCAGCGTGATGCCCGGCGCCAGCCGGTCCCGGTAGATCAACTGCCCTCCGCCCCACCGCCAGCAGGGCTGGTCGGCCCCCTGCGCCACCCGGCTCAGATAGCCGTTGGCCCCATCGGAGACCAGAGCATAGACGTCGTACATGCCGGTCTCGGTATTGTAGGCGGCATAGGCCAGCCGCCCGCTCGTGAAACCCGGCACGGTGACGGTGCCCGACAGGGTGCCGGTAATCGGCGCGATGGGGGTGGGGGTCGCCACCGCGCAGACCGCGGTGGCCTCATCCCGCTTCGCCACCAGCGCGTCGCTGTTCATCAGTTGCAGGGCCTGGGCGTACTGTTCGGCCGCCGGACACATCTCCCCCTGCTCGGCCCACAGGTCGCCGTAGGCCACGCGGGCCTGGTAGAGTCGCTGGAAGACGTCCCGGTAGTTCGGCGCCAGCGCGTAGAGGGCCTCCAGTTGCTGGATGCAGGTCTCCCAGTCCACCCCCCAGTAGCCCAGGGCCTTGAGGTAGCGACGGGCCAGTTCCAGTTCCCGCAGCGCGTCGGCGTCCAGCGGCCGAATCTGCCGGGCCTGGTCCAGGTAGAATATCCCCTCCTCCAGCGAGTCCCCGGCCAGGGATGCCATACCGGCCTTATAGAGGCTGGTGAAAAGCATCTCCTCCACGGCTTCCGGCTCGTACTCCGGGGCGAAGGCGCGCAACTGGTTCAGTAGACGGGCAGCCGTCGGCCAGTCTTCCTGTTCGTAGGCCGCTTTGGCGTGGGTAAAGAGTTCGCGAGCGACTTCCTCCGTCGCCTGTGAGGTGGGGGTGGGGCGGGAGGCCAGACGGGCGCGCGCTTCGGCCAGGCCCTGTTTGGCCAGAGGGTGGTCGGGGACCAGTTGCAGGGCGTACTCAAACTCCGCGATGGCCAGTTCGTACTCTCCGGCGTCCAGCCGGGCCAGCCCCTGGCGGTAGTGCTCGTCGGCCAGGGCAGCCCGCCGTTCCAGGCGGGCCTGCTGCCCGGCCTGCATCCCCAGGTAGCCCGAAGCGACCAGCGCGACGGTCAGCAGACACAGGAAGACTACCAGCGCCAGCAGGACCACCCGGACCCGCTGCCAGAGGGTGGGACGGGCCGGGGTTGTTTCCGCCTCCTCCGCGCCGATGATGAGGGGGATGGTGTCCTCCTGGACTTTCACCCAGGGGAGAGTACGCTCCGGCCGCAGACGGCGGGCCCGGCGGCCTTTCATCGGCTGTGTCTCCTCCACGTGCGCGCCGCAGCGGGGACACAGGAGGAGCGGTTCGGGAACGTCGTATCCGCATTCCGGGCAACGCATGGCTCTGCGGGGGATTATAACTGATTTTGGGTTCTTGTCCAGTTCAGAAGAAACTGGCCGCCAGGGCGATCAGGAATTGCCCACCGTAATACAGTGCCAGACCCCAGCGGTGGTCCTTCCAGGGCCGCCAGAAGCGGTTCGCCGCCAGAATGGCGTCCGAGAGGTAAAACAGCAGCGCTCCTGCCGCAATCATCAGCGCCTGCCCGGTGGCGAGGACCGGACTGGCGAAGGTGGAGAACGCGCGGTGAACCATGACCGAGATGACCAGCATATACCCGATGACCGGCCCTTTCAGCGGCCCCAGGCCGGCCCGAAGGAGCCGGTAGAACCCCACGCCCGCCGCCAGCAGCAGAAGGGCCGAAAGGGCATCCCAGGGGGAAAAGCGCCCCAGCGCCGTAAAGACAACAGTGTAGGCAATGTGGGCGGCCAGGAAGAGCACCAGTCCCACCAGAAACGCTTTCGGTCGTTCGGAAAACATCAGCGCGACGTCGCCGCCCAGGGAGAAGAGCAACCCCACCAGCATCCCGGTGGTGTAGAGCGGATGGTGCGCGGGCTCCAGAAGCGACAGGAGCGCCACGGCGATCACGACCAGCGTGGACAGGGGCTTGGCGATGTAGACCTGCCATTGCCGCCCCCGGAACTCCGCCCGGATCAGCCAGAGCACCGTGCTCACCAGGACCGGAATCGGGTAGAGAGCGAGTTTCATTTTCCCTCAATTTCACACCAGCCCGCGGACGGGCTCCTGCGCCACGGCCAGCATCTGGTCGTGGATGAGGCCGTTGGAGGCGACGATGGTGGCGCCGGAGAGAGGGGTGGAGACGCCGTCAAACGCGGTGACGCGGCCGCCCGCTTCCCGCACCAGCAGGATGCCTGCCGCCACGTCCCAGGGAGCCAGCCGGATTTCCCAGAAACCGTCCAACCGCCCGCAGGCCACATAGGCCAGGTCCAGCGTGGCCGCTCCGGCCCGCCGTACCCCCAGCGAGCGGCGCAGAAACCGTCCCAACCGCTCCACGTTGTTGTCCGGGGCGGTCCGCCGGTCGTAGGGGAAGCCAGTGGCCAGGAACGCGTCCTCCAGGCGGGAGACGGCGGAGACACGGATGGGCTCCCCGTTCAGCGTGGCCCCGCCACCTGCCACCGCCGCGAAGGTCTCATCCCGTAGCGGGTCGTAGATGACCCCGACGATGGGCTCGCCGTCCGCGACCAGTGCCAGCGAGATGCCCACGTGGGGGAAGCCGTGGGCGAAATTATTGGTCCCGTCCAGCGGGTCTATCAGCCAGATGGGAGGGCCAGGGGCCTGCCAGGCGTCCCCGCCGCCCTCTTCGGCCAGGATGCGATGGTCGGGAAAGGCAGCGCACAGAGACGCCACAATGTGTCGCTCCACCGCGACGTCCGTCTCGGTGACGGGGTTGACGTCCCCCTTGAAGTTGATGACCGAAAGGGAGGTGCGGGGAAACGCCCGCCGGACCATTTCCCCTGCCTGGTGGGCAATTTCAATGGCAATCTGAAGCGTTCTCTCCATAGGCCTCTCTCAGTCGTTGGGCAAACTCGGTGGGGTCTATGATCCGAATCCCTTCATATTCTCCGAGCCGCAAAAGGTGCACATCCCGACTCACGATGTAATCAGCGTCCCCTTCCACTGCGCCGGAGATGACCGCATCATCATCTGGGTCCGGGGTGACCCCGGATAATTTCAGGCCACCCGGTGTCATAAAGGCGTCTTTTTCCAGTGCCTCTAATAGAGCAACAGCGGCCTTCGTGCGGATGCGCTCCCGAAGAGCGGGCTTCTCCAGCGTGCGCCGCACCTCATCTAACAGAGCCGGTGAGGTCAACAGTTCAAAGTAGCCTCTCTCCCACCCGTCCAGGATGCGGGAAATCGCGGGCCCTCGCGTCAGCAGGAAGGCAACCAGGATGTTGGTGTCCAGAACCACCCGCATCTTATTCGGTCTCTTCCAGCAACTGGAACGCCTCTTCTTCGCTCAGATGATGCTCCTCGGCCGACGCGCGAATCGTCTCAAAACGGTGCCTGCGCTGAGCGGCCTCCCATTGCCGCTGCAATTGGATCAGATGGTTGTATTCTTCAATGCCGATGATGGCCGCGATGGGTTTGCCACGCCGCTCCACGACCACGTGGTCGCCGCGATAGTGAATGCGGGCCAGAATCTCCCCGATCTGGCCGCGAATCTCGCTGGCACGAATCCGTAAGACCGTCATCGTCCCTCCCTCGCGTATGCCGTTGCACGAACTGGTACAATTTGGCCAATTGGTATTATACATCGCTTCTCATAGCCGTCAATCTCTTCCCATACTCCCTACTCCGTACTCCCTACTCCGTACAGGTCATACTCCAGCGCCCCGGTAATCCGGATCGGCACCAGTTCCCCCACCGGCAGTTCCTCCTGTACCAGCACCAGTCCGTCAATTTCGGGGGCGTCCCGGTAACTGCGGCCGACGCTGATGCCGTCCCCCTGTCCCTCTATCAAAACGTCCAGGGTCTGGCCTACCAGGGCGCGGTTTTTCGCCAGCGAGATTTCCTGCTGGAGTTGCATCAGGCGGCCCCGCCGTTCCTCTTTCACCTCCGGCGGGACATCGTCGGAGAGGGCGGCGGCCGGGGTGCCCGCTTCGTGGGAGTAGGTGAAGACGCCCACCCGGTCAAAGGCCATTTCCTCAACGAAACGGAGCAGGGCGGCGAACTCTTCCTCCGTCTCGCCGGGGTAGCCGACGATGAAGGTGGTGCGGATGGCAATTTCCGGCATGCGCTCCCGCAGGGACGCGACCGTCCGCCGGACCCAGTCCATATCGGCGGGGCGGCGCATGCGGCGCAGGACGGCGGGATGGGCGTGCTGCAGGGGGATGTCCAGGTACGGCAGGACCTGGGGATGGCGCGCCATGACCTCTATCAGCCGGGGGGTGACCGCGCCGGGGAAGGCGTACATCACCCGAATCCAGGGGACCTGCGGCACCCGTTCCACCAGTCGCTCCAGAAGGGTTGCCAGGCCGTCCTCCAGGCCCAGGTCGCGGCCGTAGGCGGTGGTGTCCTGGGCGATGAGGATGAGTTCTTTGACGCCCCGCGCAGCCGCCAATGCCGCGTCCTCCAGAGCCCGCTCCAGGGGACGGCTGACAGCGGGGCCTTTGATCAGCGGGATGGCACAGAACGCGCAGGCGTGACTGCACCCGTCGGCGATTTTGAGGTAGGCGGTGGCCCCCTGAACGGCGACGTGGGGGACGTCCGGGGCGTCGCCAGCCAGCGGGGCCGGAGAGACGTGCACGACAGGCCCCTCCCGGTCGGGGCGGGCCAGTTGCCGGGCCACGGCCACGACGTCCGCCCAGCGGCGGGTACCCAGGAGTCCGTCCACCCCCGGGACGGCCTCCAGGATGGCCTGCGGGTCCCGCTGGGGCCAGCACCCGGTGACCAGCAGGGCCTGGTGGGGCCGTTTGGCGTCGGCGACCTCCCGCAGCGCGGCCAGCGATTCCTCCCGCGCCGGTTCAATGAAGCAACAGGTGTTGACGATGAGCAGGTCGGCCCGACGGGGATTGTCGGTGGCCCGGTACCCGGCACGCTCCAGCAGGGTCGCCATTCCCTGCGCGTCCACGGTGTTCTTGGGGCAACCCAGGGAGAGGATGTAGAATCGGCGCATGGGCTTTACCTTTTCAGGGTTCCTCACCCCTCCCCCGCCGCAGGCGGCGGGGGAGGGGTGAGGTTGAACGGTTACCTCAGCCAGTCGGCGGCGGCACGGGGGAGCATGGTCAGCGGGCCCCGGCGGATCGTAGGGCCGGGGAGGGAGTCCAGGAACAGGCGGCCGTAGGAGCGGGTCAGCAGGCGGCGGTCAAAAATCGCCACCACACCCCGGTCGGTGCGGGTGCGGATGAGCCGCCCGAACCCCTGCAGGAAACTCAGGATGGCCTCCGGGACGGCGTACTGGGTGAAGGGCTCGTCAAAGGTCTCCGAACGGGCAGCAAAGATGGGGTCGCTGGGGACGTTGAACGGGAGTTTGGCGATGGCCAGGCAACTGAGCGCCTCACCTGGGACGTCTATCCCTTCCCAGAAACTACGGGTGCCCAGGAGGACGGCCCGTTCGGTGGTGCGGAAGTTCTCCAGCAACTGGGTGCGGGAGAGGCCGTGCCCCTGGGCAAAGACGACAATGTCGGATTGGGCCAATGGGGCGGTGATGGCCCGGGCCGTTGCCCGTAACTGGCTGTGGGAGGTGAAGAGCGCCAGGGCCCGCCCCTGGGTGGCGCGGAAGAGGGCGACCATTCCTTCCTCCACCGCCCGCTGGTATCCGGGCTGGCCCGGCTCCGGGATGTCCTCCACCAGGTAGACCAGAGTGGACGAGGCGTAGTCAAAGGGAGAATCTACGGCCAGTTCCTCGGCGTCCCAGGCGTGGAGCCGCTCCCGCAGGAAGTCAAAACTGCCGCCCGCGCGCAGGGTGGCGGAGGTCAAGATCACCGTCTCTTTTTTATTGAAGATGTGCTCTCGCAGCAGAGGGCCCACGTGGAGCGGCGCGGCGTGGACGGAGAGGGGGGTCTGGCCGGGGCCGATTTCGGCCCAGTAGATGGTCTGGGGGTCGGGCTCGCCGATGAAGCCGCTCATCCGGACGTGAATCTCGGTCAGCGTTCGCGCCATGCCCTGCAGTTGGGTGTAGAGGTCATCGGTGTTCTTCAGGCCCAGGCCGGAGAGGTCCTCCAGCGCGCCAGCCAGCCGCTGAAGCCCGTCGGCGACGGCCTTCAGCGGCACGCTGGCGTCGTCCCATGCGACCTCCACCTGGCTCCAGGCCGGCTGGGCCCGCTGCGCAGAGGTGATGCGCAGGGTGCGGGCGTAGGCGCTATCTCCCTCTTCCTCCCGCGCTTCGTCCATGAACTGCTCCAGTTGGTCAAAGAAGGCGTCCAGGGCGTAGATGGCCCGCATCACCGCATGGGCGACCTGTCGGGCAAAATCTTCCACCTTCTGCAGGACGGCCTGGTCCAGGCGGGCCGCCCGGCATCGGGAGACCACTTCCCCCAGGAGGCCGGAGAGGGGTTGGGCGGCCCCCTCGCGAGGGTGACCGACTTCCTCCAGAAGCCGCCGGACGGTTTTCCGGTCGGTGGCGAAGGAGAGGCCGCTGGTGGTCGCCGCTTCCAGGTGGTGGGCCTCGTCCACGATGAGGTGGCGGTATTCGGGGATGGCCCGCCCCTCCACGGCGACGTCCGCCAGGAGGAGGGCGTGGTTGACGATGACCAGGTGGGCGGCCTCCGCCGCCTCCCGCGCTCGGTAGAAGAAGCAATCCCGCCGATGGAAGAAGCGGCACCGCTCCGGGTCGCAGCCGTCAAATTCCGCCGAGATGTTCTGCCAGATGGCCCGTTCGGTCGGGGTCGGGAGGAAGAGGCTGTCGCCATCGCCATCTATGGTGTGGGGAAGCCAGATGAGCACCCGGGCCAGGACATCCATTTCCTCCGGGGATGAGGGGCCGACCTGCCGCAGCGCGGCCAGGCGGGCCGGGCAGAGGTAGTGGGAACGGCCTTTCAGCACTGCCGCCCGGAACTCCAGGCCCAGGACGCGCGCCAGGTCGGGGAGGTCTTTGCGGTACAGTTGTTCCTGCAGGTTGATGGTGTTGGTGGAGATGACCACCCGTTCGGAGTTCTGGACGGCCCAGTACAGGGCGGGGATCAGGTAGGCCATAGACTTGCCGACGCCGGTGGGGGCTTCCACCAGGAGTTGGCGTTTTTCGTTGAAGGCGCGCGCGACGGCCCGGAGCATCTCCACCTGCTGGGGGCGGTGTTCGTAGTTGGGGAAGCGGCGGGCGAAGAGGCCGTCCTCCGCCAGCAGGGCTGCCAGTCCCTCCGGGTCTATGGGCGTGCGCTGGGGGGCCGGCTCCAGGGGGCCGGCCTCGGGGGCAACGGTGAAGAGAGGAGTGCTTTCCGGACGGCCCCGTTTGGCGGCCAGTTGCGCGCCGATGGCACCGGTGAATATCCCCTGGGAAACCCGCCGCAGGGCCAGGCGGAAGAACTCAGCGGGGAGCCAGCCTACCCCCTCGCCCAGGCGGATCAGTTCTTCCAGAAGGGAGGGCGGAAGGGCGCAGGCGCGGTCAAAGAGAGCCAGGAAGAGTTGGTGGACGGTGCGGGCATCGTCCAGCGCGCGGTGGGAAACCGGCGGGGGGAAACCCAGGAGCCGCGCCAGTTCTCCCAGACTGTACCGTCGGGCATCGGGGGCCAGGAGGGAGGCCAGTTTGAAAGTGTCCAGGTACCGGTTGGCCCGGAGGGCGTCCCGGCGGTGCAGGAAGGCCAGGTCAAAATCCACGCTGTGCCCGATCACCGTCCGGTCGCCCACGAAGGCGGCCAGACGGGGGAGGATGGACGCCAGGCGCGGCGCGTCGGCCACGTCCTCATTCCGGATGCCGGTGAGGACGGTGATTTCGTGGGGGATGGGACGACCGGGGTTGACCAGGGTGCTGAACTCGCCCAGCACCTCCTCACCGCGAAACTTCACCGCCCCGATCTCTATGATGGCGTCCCGTTCCGGGTCGGTGCCGGTGGTTTCTATATCCAGAGATACGAAAATCGGTAGCATTGGGCATTCAGAAATGGTGCATCCTTGCCGCGGGTGAAACTCCCTCCCCCAACAATGAATTGGCTTCTGCCCCTCACCCCCCTATGTCCCCCCTCTCCCCTTGGCCTATCGGCCAGGGGAGAGGGGGGATTGAAGGGGGATTGCGGCGGCCGGAGGCCGCCGCCGCCCGCCACCCCCCCACCGTCCCCCCCCCCTCCCCCCCCCCCGCAGGGGGGGGGGGGGGGGGGGGGGGGGGCGGGGGGGGCGGCGGGGCCGGCGCGCCGCCCCCCCAACCCCCCCCACCTCCCCCCACCCCCCGCCCCCCGCCGCCGGGGGGTGGGAGCGGGGCGGGGGCGAGGGGGTGGGGTGAGGGGTTGCAGGGCAGGCGAGAAGAGGGGTTTTGCGGCGGCGAAGCCGCCGCAACGAAAAGTGTTTTCCCGCAATGACCTCGCAGCGTTTCACGGCAAATATACCAGCGGGTCCTGGGGGGCACCGCCGTACCGAATCTCAAAGTGGAGGTGAGGGCCGGAGGACCAGCCGGTGCTCCCGCAGTAGCCGATAATCTGCCCCTGGTAGACCGACTGCCCGCAGCCGACGGCCAGTTCGCTCAGATGGGCGTAGCGGGTGGTAAAACCGTTGCCGTGAGAGAGTTCCACCAGGATGCCGTAGCCGCCGTTCCACCCGGCGATGGTGACCACGCCGTTATCGGACGCGTAGATGGGGTCGCCCAGGCGGCAGGCCAGGTCCAGACCGATGTGGCCCGGATTGCGTCGGTCGTGGAAGTACCAGCCGGAGACCCGCCCGCTGCCGGTGGGGGAGACGAACCAGCCGTTGGCGCCCGGGCCGGTGAAAGAAACGCCCTGGCAGATGCCGGAACTTCTCCCCGCCGCGCCGACGACGGGCTTGGGGGGCGGCGGGTTCAGTTCTATGTACTTGTCCTTCCCGCCGACGACCATCAGTTGCTGGCCCTCGGTCAGCGGCTGGCCCTCTTTCAGGTCGTTCCACTCGTTGAAAAGCGCCGACGGGTCCACCTGGTATCTGGCGGCGATGGATTCCACCGTCTCCCCGGCGGCGACGGTGTGGTAGACGCCGTCCACCGGTGGGATGTAGAGGGTCAGGCCCGGCTGGATGAGCCAGGGGGCATCCCAGACGGCCTCGCGGTTGGACCAGATGAGGGTCCAGATGGTGAGGCCGAACTGGGCGGCGATGGAGGAGAGGGAGTCGCCGGGCTGGACGGTGTAGGTGATGACGGCGGCGCGCGGGCGGGCCGGGATGATGGTGTGGGGCAGGGCGACGCGCGCCAGCGGCGGCATCGGCGTGGGGGCCCAGGCGCGGGCAGAGGGCGCGGTGGGCGGCGGCTGGGGCACAAACAGTTCCCCCGACGGCCCGCCCAGGGCCGGACTGGGGGGATGGACGCGCCCCACCGTCAGGACCAGGACGGCCGCCAGGAGCACGCTCAGGTGGGCCGTGAGCCGCCCCAGGAGGAGACGGCCGCGCCGCCCCTGAAATTGCTTCCACCAGGACCGAACTCGCCCCGCGCCACTGGGGCGGTCCCCGGCCAGAACGGTATCGGATGTCTCCATTTGGTTCCCATTATACCATTGGGGGGCGGTGAGGGCAACTGCTCAGCGGCCCGGGCGGCGCGCGGCGACGGCCGCATACAGCCGGTGGAGGGCGGGGCGCAACGGCCGCTCCCACGCGCCTGCGGTACGGATCAGATGGCCCCCGAAGCCCCGCTTGAAGCGGTACACCCCCCACAGCCCGTCCTGGCGGCGGGTGAACTCCGCCTCCAGGCGTTCTTCGTCCTCATCCGGTACCCCCCAGAGGTCGTATTCGGTGCACCCCCGGGAGCGGGCCCAGCGCATCGCCTCCCACTGGAGCCGGTAGGTGGGCATCTTCTCCCGGTGGGCATCGGATGAGGCGCCGTAGAAGTACCAGGCGCGCCGTCCCAGCGCGAAGACCATCAGCGCGGCCACCGGCTCCCCTTCCACTCCCGCCATCAGCAACCGCGCCCAGCCGCGGGGGACAAAAAGACGGTATGCCTGCTCGTAGTAGGCCGGGGCATGGACGCCGAACCGGTCCCGCGCCGCCGTCTCCGCCATCAGACGGTGAAAGGCCGGGAAGTCGGACTCTGTCCCTTCCCACACCGTCACCCCTTTCCGCTGGGCCAGCCGGATGTTGTAGCGGGTCTTGGGCTTCATCGCGGCCAGGATGTCCGCCTCATCCCGACCGATGTCCACCACCAGGGTCCGCCGGGGCTGGACGCTCCCCAGGGGGGACGGTCGGAGTCCCAGGGCGGTGAGGAGTTCCCGCCAGCGGGGCTCGTCGGGGAGGTCGGGTTCCACGATGAGGGCGATGGCCCGGTGGGCGCGGGCAGCCCCGGCCAGGGCTTCCAGCAGTTCCGCCACCTCCTCCGGCCGCTCCCAGTCCACCAGCGGACCGCGCGGCACGTAGGCCAGCGACCCCAGCCCCAGCGGGAGTCGGCGGTAGAGGACCAGCGCGCCGGCCCGGGGCGCGCCGTCCTCCAGAAGCGCGACTCGCCGGGCAGACCAGCCGAAAGCCGCCTTCAACTCCCCCCACTCCGCCGTCTGGAGGATGTGGGCACGGGGGTAAGCGGCGACGAACTCGTCCCATTCCTGCGCCGGGAGGTCGGTGCGGATTTCCCTCATCCCTCCCTCCGGGCCACCACCAGGAGTCCGCCCCCCTTCTCGCCCTCGGGGACGTCCATCTCATAGAGGTCCCTCCAGGCGCGGGAGAAGTGGCGGACCACCCAGCAGGCCAGCCACCGCTGGTGGGGCAGGCTTCGCAGGCGGGGGGAGACCAGCAGTCCCCAGAGCGACCGCCGTCCGATGCCGAAGCGTTCGTTCATCAGGTCCCAGAGGTTTTCCACCGCCCGGGGAATGTAGTAGCGGGCCTTCTCCAGCACCATCCCGCCCCGGGCCAGCAGGTCGGCCCATTCGGCGGGGGAATGGTAGTGGTGGTGGGCCAGACGGACGTCCACCTCGGCCGCGTAGGCCCAGGCGCCGGCCTCCTTCCCCGCCGCCAGCCGGGACTGGTAGAAAAAGAGCAGTTGGTGGAAAGCGTCGGAGGGGACGGTGAAGATGAACCGACCGCCGGGCCGCAGTGCCCGTCCCGCTTCGGCCACCACCGGAGCCACGTCGGGGATGTGCTCCAGGACGGAGTTGCTGAAGATGGTAGCGAAGGTGCCGTCCCGATATGGAAGGCGGTGGCCGTCGGCCCGCTGGACCCAGCGGTAGACCCCGGAGCGGGCGGCCTTCCGGACCTGTTCGGACCAGGGGTCTATGCCCGCGTCCACGCCGCCGGGCCCGAAGAGGATACCGGCGATGAGGCCATCGCCGCAGCCCAGGTCCAGCAGGGGACGGGGGTACGACTCCTGCGCCGCCGTGCGCAGTTCCACGGCCCGCCAGAGGGCAACCGGCGGGGCGAACCAGTACGACTGCAATGAAAGGGTCAGATAATCCGGCATACGGATATTGTAGCACGGCCTCGCCGGAGCGCCAGCCCGGATCATCCTCCCCTTGACAGAATCGGCATCCTCTGTCATACTTGTCCCCGCTATGGAACAACTCTTCCGTCAACTATTCGGTGACAACTTCGTCCTGATGGGCATCGTGGGAACCGTGGTGACCGGCTTCGCCACCGGCGTCGGCGCGCTGCCGGTCCTGTTCACCCGGCGGGTGCCGGAGCGAATGCTGGACGCGCTGCTGGGTTTCGCCGCCGGGGTCATGCTGGCCGCGACGGCCTTCAGCCTCATCGTCCCGGCCATAGAACTGGGGGGAATCGGCCCGACGGTGGGGGGAATCCTCATCGGCGCGCTCTT
The DNA here is from genome assembly GCA_037445395.1 of Thermoflexales bacterium. Lineage (GTDB taxonomy): Bacteria > Chloroflexota > Anaerolineae > B4-G1 > DUEL01 > SpSt-77. The sequence continues at coordinate 8,956 of JBBIKR010000036.1, read as the reverse complement.
CCTGGCGGTCCTGGACCACGCTCTGCCCCACACCCACTTCATCAAGGGGGCCGAGGGGCCGTCCTCCCACCTGCGCCGGGTCTGGCTGCTCATTATCGCCATCACCCTGCACAACTTCCCCGAGGGGCTGGCCGTGGGCGTGGGGTTCGGCTCAGGCCGCCTCTCCGAGGCGCTGGCGCTGATGGTCGCCATCGGCCTGCAGAATATGCCCGAGGGTCTGGCCGTCGCGCTGCCGCTGGTGCGGGAACGGTGGCCGCGCGGCCGCGCGCTCCTCTACGCCCTGGGCTCCGGGATGGCGGAGCCGATGGCCGGCCTCCTGGGGGTCCTGGCCGTCACCCTCATGCACGCCCTCCTCCCCTGGGGACTGGCCTTCGCCGCCGGTGCGATGCTCTACGTCGTCTCCGACGAAATCATCCCCGAGACCCACAGCCGGGGGTTTGAGATGGAGGGGACGTGGGGCGTCATCGTCGGCTTCCTGGTGATGATGGTGCTGGATAACGCCCTGTAGAGAGGGTATCCCGATGGACTTTCTCCTGGACTGGTTGCTCTCACTGACCCCCATCGCTGCCGTACTGGGGCTGATGGTGGGGCTGCGCTGGAGCGGCGTGCGGGCGGGGCTGGTCGGGTGGCTGGTGGCCCTGGCCGTCGCCGCCTTCCGTTTCGGTGCCGGCCCCTCCGTCCTCCTCTGGGCCCAGGTGCGGGGCCTCTTCTTCTCCCTGTTTGTCCTCTACATCATCTGGCCCGCCCTGCTCTTCTACCGGGTGACCGACGAGGTGGGGGCGGTGGCGGCTATCGGCCTGGGCCTCCCCCGCCTGACGGCCGACCGGGCGCTCCAGGCCCTCATCCTGGGCTGGGCCTTCAGCGCGTTCCTCCAGGGCGTGGGCGGCTTCGGCGTCCCCGTCGCCGTCCTGGCCCCACTGCTTCTGGGGCTGGGGTTCCCCGCCGTTCCGGCCGTCGTCATCCCCTCCATCGGCCACTCGTGGGCCGTCACCTTCGGCTCCCTGGGCTCCTCATTCTACGCGCTGATGGCCGCTACGGGCCGCTCCGGAGAGGAACTGGGTCCCCCCTCGGCCCTGCTCCTGGGACTGGCCTGCCTCCTCTGCGGCGCCGGGGTCCTCTGGGCCGCGGGCGGCCCCCGCGCGCTGCGGCACGGCTGGCTCCCCCTGCTCCTCATCGGGACGGCGATGGCCGGGACCCAGTACCTGGTCGTCCGCGCCCGGATGTGGGCCATCGGCGGGATGTGTGCAGGCCTGGTCGGCATCGGCGTCAGCGTCCTCTGGGCGCGGTTCTTCACCCCTGCGGGCGCCTCGGCCTCCGACCCACCTCGGGGGATGGACATCCGGACGGCCCTGGCTCCGTACGGCATCCTGATCGCCATCGTCCTGCTGGCCCAACTGGTGCCGCCGGTGGAGGATGTTCTGGGACGGACGGTCCTCCGCGTGGCGGTGCCCGAACTGGTGACCGCGCGCGGCTGGCGGACGCCGGGGGGCTTTACCACCGGCATCCCCATCTTCGGCCACGCGGGGGCGCTCCTCATCTACGCTTCGCTGATCACTTTCGTCCTCTACGCCCGCCAGGGGCGCTACAAACCGGGGGTCCTCCGCCGCATCGGGCGGGACGTCGTCCGGCGGGCACTCCCGGCCAGTCTGGGCATCGCCACCATGGTCGGCATGGCGGTGACCATGGAGCACGCCGGGATGACCTACTGTCTGGCCGAAGGGGTCGGTCGGGTGATGGGGCCGCTGTTTTTGCTGGCCTCCCCGTTCATCGGCGCCCTGGGCGCCTTTATGACCGGCTCCAACACCAACTCCAACGTCATCTTCGGCGCGTTCCAGCAGCAGGCGGCGACGCTGGTGGGGCTGAACCCCGTCCTGGCTCTGGCCGCGCAGACGACGGGCGGCGCCATCGGCGGGATGTTCGCCCCGGCCAAAGTCATCATCGGCTGCGCGACGGTCTGCGCGGGCGAGGGGCAGACGATGCGCAAGACCGTTGTCTACGGAGTGGTCATCCTGGCCGTCATTGCGCTGGTGACCGCCCTCTGGGGGATGAGGTAAAGGTATATTTTCATTGCGGCGGCTTCGCCGCCGCAATGAAAATCATCTTTTATATCCCCTGCGAGGCGAAAAGGCCAATTCCCGGTCGGCCTTCGCCGACCAGAAAAAGCGTCGGCGCAGGGCCACGGCCCGAGCCTTCGGCCCCGAGGCCTCAGGCCGAGGGGGCTTCTCGCCCCGAGGGCCGACGCCGGGCGCAGGAGCGCCCAGGGAGGCCGATTTCCAATCGGCGCTCCTGGCGGGGGACAGCCCGACACGGAGAGGTGGCGGCGCAGCCGTCGGGGGAGAGGTGAGGATTCGTGCCCATCGTAGAGGAACTCCGAACCCAGGCCCGCCGCCTGGGGTTTGACCTGCTGGGGGTAGCCCCGCCCGCCCCGCCCCCGGAGGCCGTCCGCGCCTACCGGGCATGGCTGGCGGCGGGCCATCACGGCGACATGGCCTACATGGCCCGCCCGGACCGGGTGGCCCGGCGGGAGGACCCGATCCTCATCCTGCCGGGAGTGCGGGCGGTGGTCTGTGTGGCCGTCAACTACTACCCCGGCGAAGGGCCGGAACTCCCCGCCGACGCCGGACCCACTGGCCGCGTCTCCCGCTACGCCTGGGGGGTGGATTACCACGACTGGATGCTCCCGCGCCTGGAGGAACTGGCAGCCTTCCTCCGGGAACGGACGGGGGGCACTGCCCGCCATCGTGCCTACACCGACACCGGTCCCCTCCTGGAGCGGGCGCTGGCGGCCCAGGCCGGACTGGGTTTCATCGGCAAGAACACCTGCCTCATCCACCCCCGATTCGGCTCCTGGCTCTTCCTGGGGGAAATTTTGGTGGACGTGGACCTGCCCTTCACGGGGCCGCCGATGCCGCCCCGTTGCGGCACCTGTACCCGTTGCCTGGATGCATGCCCGACGGGCGCGCTGGTCGCCCCGTATGTGCTGGACGCCCGCCGCTGTATCTCCTACCTGACGATTGAGTTCCGGGGCGACATCCCGTCCGACCTGCAGGCCCGGCTGGGGGGGTGGGTCTACGGCTGCGACATCTGCCAGGAGGTCTGCCCATGGAGCCGCTTCGCCCATCCCACCGCCGTCGCCGACTTCCGCGCGGCCTCCCCGGAGCGGGCCGCTCCGTTGCTGACCGAACTGCTCGCGCTGGACGGGGATGCCTTCCGGCAGCGCTTCGGGGGAAGCCCCATCGCCCGCATCGGGCTGGAGCGGCTACAGCGCAACGCGCGGGCAATTCTCGCCTCACCCCACCCCCCTGCCCCCTTCCCTGAAGTTTAGCCTTTTCAGAACAGGGGCAGAGAAATCTACAAAACCCGCTTCCGGCAAGGCGGAAAGAATAAAAAGAAAATATTTTTCATTGCGGCGGCGAAGCCGCTGCAATGAAAAATAATCTTCTTTTTATGGCTGGGGAAGCAGTCAGGGGCCCATGCAGAGGGCCCACAGGCAAAGAGCCAAACTTTCGGGGAGGGGGTGCCGCCAAAGGCGGCGGGGGAGAGGTGAGGAACAGAAGTTCCGGAGACCATCGTTATGTTTCATCCTCCCTCTGTCGGGATACTACAGAGAGTCCGGCGCTGGGGTGCGGCGGCCCTGGCGGGCCTCTGGCTGTTCTCCGCCGGTGCGACCCCCCCACCGCCGGACCGTCCGCTCACCCCGCCGCAGGAGGACGCGTCGGGCAATCTGGTGGTGGAGTGGACTTCGCCGCCGCTGGACTTCCGCCCGCTTCCCGACGGGTCCGTAGAACTGGCCGCCGGGGACTATGAGATAGACACGCGCCCCGGCGCCTCGCGCCTCCCCTTCACCTCCACCCTGATCGCCCTGCCGCCCGGCGCCGTCCCCTCCCTGCGGATTCTCTCCGCAGAGACGACGACCGTCCCCCTCCCCGGCCCCCTGGCCGTCGCCCCACAGCCCGTGGGGGTGATCCGGGACCGGGACGGACACCCGGTGGGTCCGGCCTTTGCCCCCGCTTCCCTGCGCCTTCCCTCTCCCTCTGCTCCGGTCGTCCTGGAAGAAGTGGGCACCGTCCGGGGGGTTCGCCTGGCCCGCCTCACCTTCTACCCCGCCCTCCCCGACGGCGGCCGTCTCCGCCTGACCCAACGCGTCCGGGTGGGAGTCCGCTGGACGGAGACGGCCGAATCCGCCCGTGCGCGCCCGTCCCCCGACGACCCGCTCCTCCAGGCCGTCCGGCGGGCCGTCCTCAACCCGCAGGACGTCACCCCCGCGCCCTTGCCGAACCCTGCCGTTCACCCCGCCAGTGGCGGTGCCCCGGTGGCCTTTCTGGAAGTCCGCGCCCCCGGCCTCTACCGCATCTCCTATACCGAGCTGGAACCCCTGGGCTTCGGGGCCGTCAACCCCAACGATCTCCGCCTCTTTCGCGGCGACGACGAGGTGATCTACGAGTGGGAAGGGGATACGGACAGCGTCTTTGAGCCCGGCGAAGCCATCCTCTTCTACGCCGAACCCCGCTTCAGCCGCTGGACCGATCGGGATGTTTACCGGTTGCTCCCCGCCGCTCCCGGCCCGAACCGGATGACCACCCGCTCCGCCGACCCCACGGGCCTGCCGGCCGCGGCCCCCTGGGCCGAGCAGACCTTTGAGGAGAATCGCGAGTACACCCCCGACCGCTTCGCGGGCATCCCGCCGGGGCGGGACGGCGACCGCTGGGTGTGGGACTACCTCATCGGGCCCAGCCGCTCCGCCCGGACCTATTCGTTCTCCCTGCCTGCCGCCGACATCACCCAACTGACCCTCTGGCTGATCGGTTTCACCGGCGGCGAACACCGCTGGGACGTCGGCCTGAACGGCATCCCCCTGGGTTCCGTGACCTGGACGGGCCGGACGGCCGTCACTGCCACCCTCTCCGTCCCTCCCGGCGCATCCCGGAACGGCCTCAACACTCTTTCCGTGACCCTGCCCATCACGGAAGGGGCCTGGCTGGACGCCTTCGCCGTCCGCTACGTCCGCAGCCTGACCCCTGCAGGGGCGTCGGTCATTTTCTCTGGGGGGACGGTTTCCACCTCACCGGCGGCGCCGGTTTCCCTGCCCTATCGCCTGTACCTGCCGCTGGTCCTCCGGACCGACCTGCGGGCCTACACGGTGGCGCTGGCCGCGCCCGGCCCCTACCGCGCCTACGACATCACCGACCCCCTGAAACCGGTCCGGCTGACCGGTTTCCGGGTGGACGGCCGGAGCATTACCCTCGGCGGACCGGCAGGGCGGTACCTGGTCGTTGCCGAAAGTGGCATCCGGGCGCCGGACCGGGTGCGCCCGCGCGAGGACCTCTGGGGCTTCCGCGCGGCTGGTGGGGCCGTCGGCGCCGACGACCTCATCATCACCCATCCGGCCTTCGCCGACGCGCTGGGGCCGCTGGTGGACCTGCGCCGGTCTCAGGGCCTCACGGTCACCGTCGCCAACGTCCTGGGCATTTACGACACCTACGGCGACGGCCGGCCCGACCCGGAGGCCATCCGCCGCTTCATCGCCGACGCCTACGCCACCTGGAACCCCCGGCCGGTCTACGTCCTGCTGGTCGGCGACGGCTCCTTTGACCCGAAGCGGTACCGGTTGGAGTCGCCCCCCACCTTCATCCCGCCCTACCTGCTGGATGTGGGCCCGGCGGGTGGGGAGACCGCTGCCGACAACCGCTACGTCTGCGTGGACGGAGACGACAACCTGCCCGACCTGCTCCTGGGGCGGCTGCCGGTGAGCAGCGCCGACGAGGCCCGCGCGGTGGTGGAGAAAATCGTCGCCTACGAAACCGCGCCGCTCCCCGGCGGCTGGAACGCCAGCGTGGTTCTGGTCGCCGACGACCCGGACGGTGCCGGGGATTTTCCCGCCATCTCCGAAGCCGCGGCGGCCTACGTCACCGCGCCGTTCGCCGTGACCCGGCGGTATTGTGCCGGGTCCAGTCCGGCGGCAAGCGATTGCTCCGAAAGCGACACCTCCGCCATCCGCGCGGCTGTCGGGAACGACTGGAATCGGGGAGCGCTGGTCATCCAGTACACCGGTCATGCCTCGTGGCAACAATGGGCCGTGGAGCGGTTCTTCCATCTGGACGACTTGCCCTCTCTGGCCAACGGCCGCCGCTACCCGGTGGTCACCGGGATGACCTGTTTGACCGGCGCGTTCCACCGCCCGGAGCCGACGCTGGATGAGGAACTGGTGCTCCGGCCGGACGCGGGCGCCGTTGCGGCCTGGGGCCCGGCGGGGCTGGGGGCCAGTACGGGGCATCGTCGCCTCGCCGAGGGCTTCTTCCGCGCCGTCTTCTCCGACACGGTGGATACGGTGGGAGAGGCCGCGCTGGCGGGGAAACTGAATCTGGTCGGTGGCCCCAACGGAGACCTGATAGACACCTTTCACCTGCTGGGCGACCCGGCCCTGCGGTTCCATCGGGCGATTGTGCCCTGGGCAGCGCAGATATACCTGCCGCTGGTCTGCCGGTAAGGTGGCCGACGGGTTTGGGGCGGAAGCGGGGTTGCCTCTCCGCTCCATCGGGAGTACAATATCACCACAGAGACGCGGAGGGCGCAGGGATTGGGAAAATCTCGCTATCAGAGGTGGAACAATGCACGGCATGATCAAACTGTTCAGCGGTAGCGGTTGCCCGGAACTGGCCAAAGAAATCAGCGACTACCTGGGGATTCCCCTCTCCGGACGGGACATCATCCGGTTCCCCAACGAGAACATCTTCGTCCGTCTCCACGAAAGCGTTCGCGGGCAGGACGTCTTCCTGATCCAGACGACCTCCTCGCCGGTGAACGAGAACATCATGGAACTGCTCATCTTCCTGGACGCGCTGCGACGGGCTTCTCCGGACCGGATTACGGCGGTGATCCCGTACCTGGCCTACGCGCGGTCGGATAAGAAGGACCAGCCCCGGGTGCCCATCACCGCCCGTCTCATCGCCGATATGATTGGCATCGCCGGAGCCGACCGGTACATCACGCTGGACCTTCATGCCGACCAGATTCAGGGGTTCTTCAGCATCCCCGGAGACGCGCTGACCACCTTCTCCATCCTCTCCGATTACCTGCGGGAGAAGCGGCTGGAGAACGCGGTGGTGGTCTCGGCGGACCTGGGCTTCGCCAAAAAGGCTCGCAACTTTGCCGAGGAACTGGAACTGCCGCTGGCGATTGTGGAGAAGCGGCGCGTGGCCCGCGACACCGAGGCCTTGACCCTGGTGGGGGATGTGGCGGGGAAGGACGCCATCATTGTGGACGATGAGGTCAATACGGCCGGGTCCATCGCCAACGCGGTGCGGATTGTTCGGGAGAACGGGGCCCGGGATATTTACCTCTGCTTCGCCCATGCCATTCTGGCCCCTCCGGCCGTGGAGCGCCTGCGGGAACTGCAGATAAAGGAAATTGTGACCACGAACTCCATCCCCATCCCGCCGGAGAAGCGGTTGCCAAATATGAAGATTTTGTCGGTAGCCCCGCTGCTGGGCGAGGTCATTCTGCGGGTGCACGAGGGCCGCAGCGTGGGCGAGGTATTCCGGCGGTATCACCGCTACCGGTAGCCTCTTCGGGACTTGGAAGGCTGGAGCAGTAGTCATCCTGGTTAACCCCTCTACGCCCCCGGCGAAATTGTCCATCACCTGAACGACTCCGGGGCAGAGACCTTTGTCATCCTCTCCCGGTTCTACCCCCAGGTGCAGAGTATCTGGTAAGGAGGAACGATGATAGACTTCCGACTCACCGAGGAGCAGGAACGTATCCGACGGCTGGCCCACGAGTTCGCCGAGCGGGAAATCCGGCCCGTGGCCGCCCACTACGACGAGACCGAGGAGATGCCCTGGCCCGTACTGGAGAAGGCCGCGCGGGTCGGGCTGACCTCTTTTCAGTACCCGGAGGAGTACGGCGGGGGCGGGATGACCAGCGCCCTGGTCGCCTGCCTGGTGGCGGAGGAACTGGCCTGGGGATGCCTGGGCATCGCCACCGCCATCGCCGGGGCCGGGCTGGCGGCGGTGCCCATCATGCTGGCGGGGACGCCGGAGCAGAAGGCCCGCTACCTTCCCCGCTTCTGCGAGGGCGTCTACCTGGGCTCCTTCGCCCTGACCGAACCGGAGGCGGGATCGGACGCGGCGTCCCTCCGCACCACCGCCGTCCGCAAGGGCGAGCGATACGTCCTCAACGGTCAGAAGCGGTTCATCACCCACGGCGGCATCGCCGACCTCTACGTCATCTTCGCCACCGTCGCGCCGGGGACGGGCCATCGGGGCATCACCGCCTTCATCGTGGAGAAGGATACGCCGGGCCTCTCGGCGGGGAAGAAGGAGAAGAAGATGGGGATGCGCGCGTCCCACACCGGCGACGTCATTCTGGAGGACGTGGAGGTGCCGGTGGAGAACCGCCTGGGCGAGGAGGGGCAGGGCTTCTACATCGCCATGCAGTCCTTTGAGCACACCCGACCGATGGTGGCGGCGATGGCGGTGGGGGTGGCCCGGGCGGCCTACGAATACGCGCTCCAGTACGCCCGGGAGCGAGTGCAGTTCGGCAAGCCCATCATCACCAAGCAGGCCATCCGTTTCCTGCTGGCGGACATGGCCACGGAGATAGACGCGGCGCGCCTTCTGGCCTGGCGGGCGGCGTGGATGGTGGAGCAGGGGATGCCGGCGAACATCCAGGCCAGCATGGCCAAGGCCTTCGCCGCCGACGCCGCGATGCGCATCACCACCGACGCCGTGCAGATTCTGGGCGGGTACGGCTACATGCGGGAGTACCCGGTGGAGAAGTGGATGCGGGACGCCAAAATTCTGCAGATTGTGGAGGGGACCAGCCAGATTCAGCGGGTGGTCATCTCCCAGATGCTGGCGATGGGGATGGAGTAACCCCGGGGGGTGGGGGGGGCGGGGGCCGCGACCCCCCCCCCGCCGGGGGCGACCCACCCGCAGCGGCGCGCGGCGGTGGGGGG
>JBBIKR010000035.1:11040-29313 GCA_037445395.1 Thermoflexales bacterium | reverse complement strand
CCGTTGACCAGTTTCACGCGCACCTGGACGACCGGAGCGGCGCCGTGAGCCAAGACGAACGTCTCCGCCACACCCACCGCCACCCCGACCCCGCGCCCAACGTTCATTATCCCCGTGCCACCGGGCACCTTGGTGGTTCCCTCGCCCTTCCCGATGCCCACGCCTGACCCCAACGCACCGCCCGATGCGACCATTCCGCCACCGGTCAACCCGATCCCCGTCGCCGCCGACGCGGTCAACATCGTCGTGCTGGGGAGCGACAAGCGTCCCCACTGGACGGAGTGGCATACCGATGCCATCCACATCGTCTCCATCCAGCGGAATCGGGCCGTCGTCTCCGTCATCTCCATTCCGCGCGACCTCTACGTCTACATCCCCGGCGACGGGATGAACCGCATCAACATGGCCGATTACCACGGCGAGGCCATCGGCTACCCCGGCGGCGGGTGGGCCAACCTGCGGGATACGCTCCTCTACAACCTGGGCATCCGCGCCGATTACTACGTCCGCACTGACTTTGACGGCCTCATCGGCATCGTGGACGCGCTGGGCGGGATAGACGTCCCCGTCCACTGCCGCCTGAGCGACCACTGGCCCTACAAAGACGAGACCGGTCAGTATCCCATCTTCACCCTGGAGCCGGGCGTCCACCACCTGGACGGCGAACAGGCCCTCTGGTACGCCCGTTCCCGGATGACCACCAGCGTCTTCTCCCGGGACCGCCGTCAGCAACAGGTCCTGCAGGCCATCTGGCACAAAATCCGGGACGGCGGCTGGCTGGCGCAGATTCCCACTCTGTGGGACCAGTTCCAGAGCATGTTCGTGACCAATCTGGACCTGCCCACCGTCCTGGACCTGGCGCGGGTGGCGTTCTTCCTGCAGGAGCAGAACATCCGCTACTACAACATCGGCCCGCAGCATGTGACGCCCTGGGTGACCCCGTGGGGCGGAAACGTCTTCCTGCCCCGCTGGGAGGCGATAGAGCCGTTGCTGGCCGAGGCCATGGCCCCGCCCCCCGAGGGCCGTCTGACCCGGACTTTCATGCCGGTGGAGGTCTGGAACGGGACGACGAACCCGGACTGGGACCTGCTGGCAATGGACCGGCTGGTGCGGGCGGGCTTCCCCGCCATCGCCGGTCAGCCGGACCGGCGGGATTATCCCCAGACGATGCTCATCGTCTTCCGGGAACATGCCAAGGGGACGGGGGTGGAGGACCTGAAGCGGATGTTCGGGATTCCCGAGGAGCGGGTGTCCTATCAGCCCAACTGGGGCACCGCCTACGGCTTCCGCCTCATCATCGGCGCCGATTATCAGACCTGTTATGAGAGATAAACCTTCCCTGGTTGTCGTCAAGGGCGGCGGCGACCTGGGCACGGGCATTGCCTGGCGGCTGCACCGCTGCGGATTCCGCGTCCTGGTCACCGAGACGGCCCAACCCACCGTCATCCGCCGCACTGTGGCCTTCGCCGCGGCGGTCTACGAAGGGAGCATCACTGTGGACGGCGTCACCGCGCGGTGGGTGGAGGACGAGGCGGGCATCCGCGCTGCCTGGGAGGCCGACGAGGTCCCCGTCGTAGTGGACCCGCAGGCGGAATGGGTCGCGCGCCTGCGCCCCCTGGCGGTGGTGGACGCCATCATGGCCAAGCGCAACACCGGCACCCGCATCACCGACGCGCCGATTGTGGTGGCGCTGGGGCCGGGATTTGTTGCCGGAGTGGATTGCCACGCGGTGGTGGAGACCAACCGGGGCCACAACCTGGGGCGGGTCATCCTGGAGGGGAGCGCTGAGCCGGATACGGGGGTTCCCGGCGAGGTGGGCGGGGAGAGCGCGCGGCGGGTCCTGCGCGCGCCGGTGGCGGGCGTCTTCCGGGGCGTCCGCGCCATCGGCGACCGGGTGCGGGCCGGCGAAGTCGTCGCCTACGTGGACGATACCCCCGTCCTCTCCACCCTGGACGGCGTCCTGCGGGGCCTGCTCCACGACGGTTTGACCGTCCGCGCGGGGATGAAGGTGGGGGACGTGGACCCCCGGGCCGTCGTCTCCCACTGTTTCTCCATCTCCGACAAGGCGCTGGCCGTCGGCGGCGGAGTCCTGGAGGCCATCCTCTTCCTGGCCCGGAGGCAGTGCGGGCTTTAAAGCGCGTCTGAAAATTTGTTCGTAGTCCGGCACGGAGCGCAGCGGCGACCTACGGCACCCCCCGGGCCGCCCGATAAATCGCCCCCAGAAGCGACGCCTCGCCCGTCGCGTCCTGCGATAACTCCCAGACCATCACCCCACCCGCGCGCTCCAGCGCCAGTTGCGTCTTGGCCTGGACGGTGGGGATGCCGTTGTAGTACACGGGAACGCCGTCCACCGTCACCACATCCTTCTGGGGCGCGTCGGGGTCCAGGGAGACCAGCGCCCGGTATTCCATCCATTTGGGCCGCCCGTAGAAGGGGATGCCCAGGACCGCCTTCTCCGGTGCAAGCCCCCGACCCAGCCAGTAGTCCAGCGCGGCCACGGCGTACTCGTAGGGGGAATGCTGGGGGCCGTCCCCGCCGTCGTAGGCCATAATGCCCAGGTAGTCCACATATCCGAAGACCTCGTCGGGAATCCCCTCCGCCAGGGGCCCTTTGCCGACCACGGCCGCCGTCAGCAGGCGCCCCCGGGCGTGCATCTCCTCGCTCAGCGCCCGCATCATCGCCACATAGTTCCGCGCCGACTCGCCGGGGTCGGGATACTCCCAGTCTATGTCCACCCCGTCCAGGCCGTACTCATCGCAGAAGGCCGTCAGGTTCTCCGCGAAGGCCCGGATGGCCTCTGGACGGGCCGCCAGTCCCTCAAACCCCAGGTCGTTCCCCTCGTTCCACCCGCCGACGGAGATGAGGACTTTCACCCCGTGCTCGTGCGCGGCGGCCACCAGATTCTTCAGTTTGTCCGGGTTCTGGATGGGTAGCAGACTCCCGTCGCCGCGCGGGTGGGGGAGGAGAAAGGCATAGTGGACGTGGGTCAGGTAGTCAAAGGGAATCTCGCGCGTCCGCCCGGACCAGGCCGTCGCGTAGCCGACGATGCGGAATTCCCGCCGGGACGGTTCCGACGGGTGACAGCCAGAGAAGAGGAACAACCCGGCCATAAAGAGAGAGGTCAGGAGCGTCCCGATGCGGCGGTTCATCCTTTTGTCCCCGTCAGCGCGACGCTCTCCAGGATGTAGCGCTGGGTGAAGAAGAAGACGACGATGAGGGGGATCATGGTCAGCGCAGAGGCGGCCATGATGAGCGGCCACGGCTGTACCCGCACCTGGGGGTTGATGAGGTTGGCGATGACGACCGGGAGCGTGTACATGTTGGTCCGCTGGAGGTAAATGAGCGGCGCCTGGAGGGAGTTCCAGTTCCCCACAAAGAGGAAGACCGCGATGGTCGCCAGCGCCGGCTTGCACAGGGGCAGGATGATGTGCCACCAGATCTGAAAATGGCTGGCCCCGTCAATCAGCGCCGCCTCGTCCAGTTCCTTCGGTAATCCCAGCATGAACTGGCGGAGGAGGAAGATGTAGATGGCGCCGCCTGCGAAGAAACCGGGGATGATGATGGGGTTGTACGTCCCCACCCACCCGATTTTGTTGAACATCACGTACTGGGGCACCAGCGTGGTCTGATACGGGAGCATCAGGGTGGAGAGCATCAGGAAGAAGACGATGTTGCGCCCCGGCCATTGGATGCGGCTGAAGGCGTAGGCGACGGCCGCCACCGAGGCCAGCGTCCCCAGGACTGCCAGCGTGGTGACGAACGCGGAGTTGGAGAAGTAGAGAAGCCAGCGGGAATCCGTCAGCACCTGACGGTACGCGTCCGGTTGCGGCTGCGCGGGCCACCAGGTGATGCGGGGCGAGTTGGCCTCTTCCAGCGTCTTGAGGGAGGTGGAGACCATCCAGAAGAGGGGGAACAGCATAAAGCCACTGCCCGCCAGGAGGAGCAGGTAGATGATCCCGTTGCTGAACGCCTGGCGGACTTTGCGGGGCAGGAACGATTCGCGCCGGTTGGGTTTCCGCATCCCTTACGCCTCCTCGTACTCGTAGTAGACCCACCGGTTCGCCAGCCGGAACTGGATCAGGGTCAGCACCAGGATGAGGACCAGCAGAATCCACGACATGGCCGCGCCGTAGCCGATTTTGTTGAACCGGAAGGTGGACCGCCAGAGGTAATAGGCGACGAAGTAGGTGGACTGGGCCGGCCCGCCGTTGTCGGTGAGGACGTAGGACTGCTCAAAAATCTGCAGGGTGGCGATGATGCCGACGACCAGGTTGTAGAACGTGGCGGGGGAAATCATCGGGAAGGTGATGCGCCAGAAGCGCTGCCAGCCGCTGGCGCCGTCCACCAGCGCCGCCTCGTAGAGATGGGTCGGGACGCTGCAGAGGGCCGCCAGGTAAATCATCATCATCGCCCCGCAACTCCAGACCCCGATGAAGATGATGGCGGGCTTGGACCACAACTGGCTCTGATGCCAGAGGGGCATCACATCCGGGCCGGGGAGGCCCCGCGCGATGGTCTGCTGCAACAGGTTGAAATCCCCGCGCTGGAGGCCCAGGAAGGCCGCGTTGGTGAGTTCTGTGAACCAGACCACCACCTGACGGACCGGCACCAGGAAGGGGAAGACGCTCTCCGCCATTCGGATCAGCGTGTTCAGGATGCCGTTATTGGGGTTCAACACCAGCCGCCAGGTGATGAGCATCGCCGAGTTCGCCGCCAGCATCACCGGCAGGTAGTAAATCATCCGGAAGACCTGTTCTCCCGGCAGTCTTCGGTACAGGAGCAATGCCAGGACCAGGGCCGTTGCCAACTGGAGAGGCAGGCCGAAGAGGGTGACGTAGATGGAGTTCAGGATGGAGACCCGGAACTGGTCATCAGTGGTCAGCAACTGGATGTAGTTCTGCAGCCCGACCCAGACGGGGGGTTCGGGGAGTTTGAAGCGGGTGAAACTCCAGTACAGGGAAGCCAGCGTGGGGCCGATGACGAAGATGATGTACCCCACAATCCAGGGCGAGGCGAAGAAGTAACCGGCGAAGGTACGGGACTGGTAGAGTCGGTTCTTCCCTCGCCAGCGGACAACGAGTTTCGCCACCGCGGCGACGGCCAGGCTGGAGAGGATGATGAAGATGACCGTCGCCACTGCCCAGAGGAAGGTATAAAGTTTCGGGTTCATGGTCATCTATCAGGTATCAGGGAGCATCCTCCCGCAGGCGGAGCCTGCGGGAGGATGCAAAGGGTTTACGGCAGACGCCCGGCGTCCCGCAGAATCTGGGTGTACTTCTCCTGGATGTTCTGGAGCGTGGTGTCCAGGCTCTGGGCGTCGCTGAAGTAGAGCGGCATCTCCGCCATCAGGACATCGCGGAACTGGGCCGTCTCCCGGATGTCGGCGAAGCCGACGCCGTACTGGCCCATCAGTGCGCCCATCTTCTTCATCACGGCGTCCTGCTCCACGTAGCCGAACCAGGCATCCTTACGAGGCGGGAAGGAGCCGAAGTGGGAGTTGTAGGTGTTCAGGTTCTGGGCGGAGCCCAGGAACTTCAGGAACTCCACCGCCTCGGGGATGTGCTTGGAGTAGGCGGGAATGGCCAGCCAGTCGTTGAAGACCTGGACCACCGGCTTGCTGTTGGGGAAGTCCGGGTGGGTGAAGCCGGGGAAGAGTTCAATCTTCTCCCAGATGGGGTCGCTGGTCGCCGGGGCGCCCCAGAGGTTGCCCCACTGGCAGGCCACCAGGTCGGAGGCCAGCAGGGCCCCGGTCGTCTCCGGCAGGCCGGCGGTCTGCTCGTTGGGCAGCACGGCCCGGCGCCGGTCGTACATGAACTGGAGCGCGGCCTTCGCTTCGGGGCTGTCAAAGTTGGGGCTGCCGTCGTCCTTGTAGATGGAGCCGCCCAGCGTCCAGATGAGGGAGATGTACTCCTGCCAGTCATCCAGCGGGGTGAAGCCCTGCCGCTTGAGCGCTCCGCCTTCCACAATGGTGGCATCGCCCGCCAGTTTCACCATCTCCGCGAAGGTCTCAGGGACCTTATCCCAGCCGACCTCCTTCAGGATGTCGGTGCGGCACATGTAGGCGCGCGGGGCGGTCAGCCAGGGCAGGCCGCGCGGCTCCCCTTCCCACATGACCGTGTCCAGGGTGCCGGGGAGGAACTGCTCCCAATCCGGCCAGTCCTTGAAGTACTCCCCCAGCGGTGCCAGCCGGTCGCCGTACTCCGCCACGTACTCGGAGCCCAGGTTGAGGATGTCGGCCCCCTCGCCTGCCGCGAAGTAGCCCTGGACCGTCTCATCCAGCGTCCCCCAGTTCACGTAGACGAACTCCACGTTGATGTTGGGGTGGTCCTTCTGGAAGGCCGGGACCACTTCCTCCTCCAGCCACTTGTCGGTCTTATCGGGGATGTAGTCCACCACCATCACCTGAATGGTGACCTTCTCCGCCGCTGGTGGCTGGGTGGGTTGAGGAGCCGGGGGCTGGGTGGGTTGAGGAGCCGGCGGCTGGGTCGCCGTGGGGGTGGGCTTGCAGGCGCTCAGCAGAACCGCCAGCGCGCTGACTACGGCAACGAGAATCCATACCTTGCTACGCATTTTTTCTGACCTCCTTTTGAAACGTGGGGTTTGGGTAATTGGGTGGATAGGTACGGTCGTGGGACAGTCTCTCTCCTCCGAATGCGCTCACCTCCTTCCAGATGCTCAGAATAAACCGGTGATCTGCTCCTCCACCTCCCGCGCGAAGCGGCCGATCAATTCCCGCACATAGGCCGCGATGTCCCGCGCGGGGTCCTCCAGAAGCGGGGTCAGGTCCATCGCGAAGGTGACCCCGGTGCTGACGTCCACCTCATGGGTTGCGCTGTAGGTAGCATTCGCCCGACGGCGGCCCATCGTCGCCAGGTCGTACCGCTTCCCGCCGCTGATCTGGGAGTCGTACAGGCCCAGCAGGGCCATCTGCAGGTTCTCGCGGGCGGAGACGTCCAGCACCACTTTGTCCGCGTCGGGGAGCCAGTCCAGGTCCCGCCAGACCTCGCACCCGTAGAGGCGACGGGGCCGCTCCTGGGGGGACAGTTGCCGCAGGGCCTGAATCGTCCGCAGCGCCACCGCGACGTGGGTGGGGTGCTTGTCGGCAGGGTTGTGGGTGTAGACGACCTCCGGGCGGGCCAGCCGGAAGACCGCCTCCAGGTCGGCGACGGGGTCCGGGTTCCGCCCGTCCTTCACCGCCGCGCTGGGGTAATCCAGCAGGACCAGCGCGCCGTACTCCCCCACCACGGCGGCCTTTTTCTGCTCCTGCAGGCGCACCGCGCGCATCTCCTCGTCGGTGTAGTCCCGGTAGAGGCCGTCGCGCGGGGAGCCCCGGCCATCGGTGACCACCACGGCGCAGAACCAGCGGTCGGGGCGCTGAAAACAGCGCAGGATGCCGTCGGCGGCCATAATCTCCACGTCGTCCTGATGGGCGGCGACGGCCAGGTGAGTCGTTCGGGCCAGGGCGGCCTCCGGTGCGAGGTCGTCCGGCACAAAGACCTGAGCGGTGGGATTGCGGAAATTCATCGCTCCTCCGCTTTCGGGATGACGGGAAGGCTGGCGGCCGCGACGGCCTGCCCCACCCGGCGGCTCCGTTCATCGGGCAGGTGCACCGTGATCCGGTCGGCCAGGTCCGGAAATTCCGCCCGCAGCACGCTCTGGGCCGCCTCCAGGAGTACCTGCCCGCTGCTCCCCGATGTGCACCGTCCCAGAATGAGCACATGTTGCAGGGGATAGAAGTCGGCGTAGTGGGCCATCGCGTAGCCCAGATAGACGCCCATCGTCTCCCAGATGAGACGGGCCCCCTCGTGCCCCTTCTCCAGGAAATCCTGCACGTAGGCCAGTTTTTCCGCTTTGGTCAGATGCTCCGGGATGCGGATGCCCACCTGCGGCGCCAGCCGGAAGACGGCCTGCTGGGAGAGGTACTGGGAACCCACTCCCCGGTCGCCGGACCACTCGTCGGCGGGGGCGTGGAGGTTGTAGTCTATCGGGGCGAAGGCCAGTTCGTTGAGCCAATCGGTCAGAAGCCCCTCGGGGGTCACGAAACCGGCGGCCTCGCTGGAGCCCAGGGCGACCCCCAGGAGCGCCGTCGTCTCCAGAGACATCGCGCCGGCCAGGGCGGCCACCTCGCCGTCGTTGACGACGACCAGCGGGGCGCCCATCGCCTGCCCCAGGTGCAGGAAGAGGGTGCGCACCCGGTCAAACCGCTCCGGCGGGACGCCCCGGAAGAGAGAGGCGACGCGCACCTGGTTTTCCACATACACCCCCGCCGCGCTCCCGCCCACGGCGTCCACCCGCGGCAGATGGGCCGCCGCCTGTTGCAGGCCCTGGAGAATCTCCTGGTAGTGGTACTGGGGGTCCGTCTGCGAAGTCGGCTCCCAGATGACCTCCTCGCTGAAGACGACCTGGCCGTCCGCCACCGCCGCGACCTTCCGGTCGGACGCGCCCAGGTCAAAGCCGATGCGGTAGCCGTCCAGGTGGCCCCCCAGGGCCTGGTACCGCTCCTGAGGTGGGGGAACCTCGTCGGGCCGACAGAGGACCCAGGCGAAGGGACGGTCGTACACCGTCTCGCCCATAAACTGGTGGTCAAAGGCGCGGGTGCCTCCGGGGGCATAACAGGCCTGGAGGTACCGGCCCACCGATTCGGGCCCGCCGACCCAGGCCCGGAACCCTCCCCGTTGCCAGAGGAAGAACTTGAAAAGCCGTTCGGCGTACCCGAAATTGGCGCTGGCCCGAGGGTGCGTTTCCGGGAGCAACCGTGTCTCCAGGCGGGAGAGGGCGCCTCCGGGCCGCTCCAGGGCCAGCACCAGGGGGTCACCGCCCCCGGCCTCCTCCACCGCCTGGCGGAACGCGCGGTTCGCCACGGCGGCGGGCCGAAAATCCGGGTCCAGCGGCGCAGTGACTTTCGGCGGGACGGCGAAGAACTGCATCGGGCCTCCTGACGAAACAATCTTCCGGTGGGGGAACGTGTGCCGGGCACTTTGCCCGGCCCGTTTCACATCCTCAGCAGCGCGAACAGCCCCAGACGGCGGGCCAGAACCAGCGCGGAGGCGCCCAGGATGACCAGTTCGTCGGAGTCCATGGGGGAAAGGTCCACCTGGACCTCCCCGGCGACCCGCTCCAGGGCGCGGGCGCGTGCTTCCCGGCGCACTACGTCCAGCAGCGGCTCTCCGAATCGGGTGATACTGCCGGCCAGCACCACGTGCCGGATGCCCAGCACGCTGACCAGCGTGGCCACGCCGAACCCCAGGTAGCGCCCCATCTGCAGGACCATCTGGCGGGTCGCCTCATCCCCGGCCTGGAAGGCCTCCAGGACGGCGTCCAGGGAAATCTGGTCGGGTGTGTCGGCCCACCGGTGGAGGAGGGAATCGGGGCGACCCTGGGCGATGGCGACCGCCTGGCGCAGGAGCGCGCGGGTGCTGACCACCGTCTCCAGGCAACCGGTGTGGCCGCACCGGCAGGGTTCCCCGCCGTCCACCACCCGCAGGTGGCCGATCTCCCCGGCGCCGAAGGAATCGCCGGAGAGGAGCCGCCCACTGAGGACGATGCCCACCCCCAGGCCCCGCTCCACTTTGACGACGGCCAGACTTTCGGCGTCCCGTTCCCGACCGAAGTAGTACTCGGCCAGGGCGGCGGCGTGGCAGTCGTTGGCCACGTAGACCGGCAGGTGGTACCGCTGTTCCAGCAGAGCGCGCAGGGGCAGGTCGCGCCAGTCCAGGTTGACGGCCTGGTAGACAATCCCCCGCACGGCGTCCACCAGCCCGGGGGTGCCGATGCCGATGCCCAGGAGCGGGCGGTCGGCCTGGGCGATGAGTTGGTCTATCGCCTCCCGGACCAGTTCCAGGGCCCGGTCGCCGTCCCGGCTGAGCAGGGGGAGGCTGATCCGGTGGCGGACCTGGCCGCGCAGGTTGACCAGCGCCCCGCGGAAGGCGTCGCTGGCCAGATCCAGCCCGATGAGGTAGCGGGCGTCGTCCACCAGGCCGAGGAGGATGGGGGGTTTGCCGCCGGAGGAGGGCCGCGTCCCCACTTCCTCCACGATGCCCTGCTGGATCAATTCGGCGACGACGTCGGAGACGGTGGTGCGGGTGAGGCGGGTGGCGCGGGCGATGTCGGCGCGGCTGAGGGGGCCGTGCTCGTAGATGGTGCGCAGCACCAGGCGGGTGTTGTGGGCCCGGGTCTGCTGGCGAGTGGCCTTGGGCCAGCGAAGTTGGGTGGTCGCAGAGGTTGATGGGTCCATCGGAATGAAAAGTCAGTGGATTTACAAAATGGCCTGACGCTGGAAGATGATCCTGTAAAGCGCATATATTATACCATACTCCTGTTAGTTTGTCAAGTGAATTTACAAAGTTGGGCCTGCACGGTCAATCGCTTTTAGGGAGCACCGCGCCCGCGCTTTCTGGAAAGAAAAGATATGGGGTGGGGCGGCGAAGCCGCCCTATATCATCTTTATCATTCTAATCCTTTTTCAAGGCATCCGTCACCAGACTCTAACAATTTATGGGTAATATAAAAGCACGAAGGAATCCCAGAGGGTCTCTGGCAGGAGGAGAAACTTGGAGGCGGTTCGCGAGGAGAGTCCGGTCGCGCGACGGGTCCGCATCGGAGGGAAGATGGCGCAAGCCCTGGGTCGTCTTCCTATCGGACTGGCTGTGGCGCCACTGGTGTTGCTGGATGCGGCGTGTATCGGGCTCAGCCTCTGGGGAGCCTATACCCTGCGGTTCCGGGTCCTCGCTTACTACAACCCGGTCTTCCCGGAGTTCTACCTGCGCCTGGCCCTGCTGGCCGTCCCTATGTGGCTGGTCATCTTCGCCCTCTACCGTCTCTATTCCCCGGAAAATCTTTTCGGAGGCCTGCAGGAGTATGCCAGCGCCGTCAACGCCTGTACCGTTGGATTGGTCGGGATGATCCTCTACGGCTTCCTGGACCGCACCGGGCCGGAGGAGATTTCCCGTGGCTGGCTGGCGCTGGTCTGGGGGCTTTCCGTCATCACCATCGGGACAACTCGCTTCCTCTACCGGCGTCTCATCTACCGCCTGCGACGACGGGGGCTGTTCACCCGTCGGGTGCTTATCATCGGGACCAACGATGAGGGGCGCTATGTCGCCGAACAGTTGCGGGCGGCGCCTCAGGCCGGGATGGAGATTGTGGGCTTTCTGGACCCTCGGGAGTCTGCTGATCCCCCCGTAGGCTTGCCGGTCTGGAGAGGCCTGAACGCGCTGGCAGAACTGGTCCGGCAACAGGACATAGAGGAGGTCATCATTGTCCCCACCGCCCTGCGGCGGGAGGAGTTGCTGGAACTGTACCGGGACTGGGGTAAAGAGAAGCACCCGCGCATTCGTCTCTCCTCGGGCCTCTACGAACTCTTCACCACCGGCGTCCAGGTGCAGGAGGTGGGATTTGTCCCCCTGGTCAGCCTGAACCGGACCCGCATCACCGGTATGGATGCCCTGATGAAGGGGGTGCTGGATTACGTCGGCGCGGCACTGCTGCTGGTCCTGCTCTCCCCGCTTCTTCTGTTCATCGCGCTCTCCATCCGGATGGATTCACCGGGGCCGATGATCCACCGCCGACGTGTGGTGGGATTGAACGGGCGCGTCTTTGATGCCTACAAATTCCGCACGATGATTGTGGACGCCGATGCCTATCTGGAAAATCACCCCGAATTGAAACGGGAGTGGGAAGAGACGGGGAAGATTCGCAATGACCCGCGCGTCACGCGGGTGGGGAAATGGCTTCGTCGCACCAGTCTGGATGAGTTGCCCCAACTGGTCAACGTGCTGAAGGGACAGATGAGCCTGGTCGGGCCGAGGATGATTACCCCCGCCGAACTGGCCCGCTTCGGTCGCTGGCAGCACAATCTGCTGACCGTCAAACCCGGTCTTACCGGCCTCTGGCAGGTCAGCGGACGGGCCGACCTTTCGTATGAGGAGCGGGTGCGGCTGGATATGTACTATATCCGCAATTACACCATCTGGCTGGATTTGCGGCTCCTGCTGCACACCGTCCGGGTGGTGCTCCAGGGGAAAGGAGCGTACTGATGAATCCCACAGGCGGCCCCATGTTGATTATTGCCCGGGCGCCGGTACGGATCAGTTTCGGCGGTGGGGGAACGGATATCCCGGCCTATTATGAGCGGCACGGCGGGTTCGTCGTCAGCGCAACCATCAACTACTACGTGTACACCATCCTGACGCCGGGCCAGCCGGACGGGGTGCAGATTTTTTCTGCCGATTATCGTTCCTTCACCCAGCGCCCGATCTGCGAGGACCTGATCTGGAATGGAGATCTGAGCCTGCCGAAGGCCATCGTTTACTATTTCAATATCCGGGATGGGCTGACGGTCTTCCTGGCCTCCCAGGTCCCGCCGGGTACAGGGTTGGGCTCGTCGGGGAGCGTGGCGGTCTCCATGATTAAAGCGCTGGCCTTCTGGTGTGGGCTGGACCTGGGCCCGAAAGAGGTCGCTGAACTGGCCTGTTTCATTGAAATCCACAAGTTGGGTATGCCCGTGGGGAAACAGGACCAGTACGCCGCGGCCTTTGGCGGGTTGAACTGCTTCACCTTCCTCCGCGACGATGTCCGGGTAGAGCCGCTGCGGATGCCTCCCCAGGCCCGCCAGGAACTGGAACGGGGGTTGATGCTGTTCTTCACGGGTATCTCCCGCCAGTCCTCCACCATTCTGAAGCGACAGCAGGAGGCCAGCCGAAAGGGAGACCGGGAGACCATTCGCCGTCTGACAGCCATCAAGGAACTGGGGCAGGAAATCCGGCGTGCTCTGGAAAACGGGGACTTGTGGACGTTCGGAGAACTGCTCCACCGTTCCTGGTTGGAGAAGCGCCGGGTGACAGAGGGGATCACCAATCCCGAATTGGACCGTTGCTATGAAGTGGCTCGTGAAGCCGGAGCGCTGGGGGGGAAGGTGACCGGTGCCGGGGGCGGCGGCTTCCTGATGCTCTTCTGCCCACCGACGCACCAGGACGCGGTCACGGAGGCGCTGGCGGCCCTCGGGCTCCAGCGGCGTCCGTTTGCTTTTGAGGGCGAAGGAGTCCAGATCATGCAGGGGATACCGTGGACCCGTTCCTCACCCCGTTACCCCTTCGGTGTCCTGCCCCAGCCCGTGGATACCGGCTCAGAAGGATTCCTGGCTTAGGGGCGACGCTGCGTGAAGTGCTCTTGTTTCCTGCAGGAGAGATACCCTGTGAAAGAAATCCAGCAGTACCTGACCGGGGTCCAGCAAGTTCTGGACCGGATTCCGCTGGATGCGCTGGAAGAGGCGATAGATGTCCTGCTCAGCGCGGCCTGCGTGGGGAGTACCGTATTCACGATGGGGAACGGCGGGAGCGCGGCCACCGCGTCCCATTTCGCCTGCGACCTGGCCAAAGGGACGATGACCCCCGGCGGTCCCCGCTTCCGGGTCATCGCGCTGACGGATAACGTCCCCCTCATCACCGCCTGGAGCAACGATGTGGCCTATGAGGACATCTTCGCCGAGCAACTGAACAATCTGATGGGCCGGGGGGATGTGGTCGTCGCGTTCAGCGGCAGCGGCAACTCCCCCAACGTCCTGCGAGCGGTGGCCATCGCCCGTCGGCAAGGGGGGATCACCATCGGCTTCTCCGGTTTTGAGGGGGGGCAGTTGAGCCGCATGGTGGACGTGCCTGTCGTCGTTCCCTGCCACTGTATGGAGCAGATTGAGGATGTCCATATGGTCCTGTGCCACCTGATGTCCACCACGCTCCGCCAGCGGCTACAACGGCTGGAACCGCCCATCTCTCTGAGCCTTTATTCGGCGTTCAACATTCCGGCCTCCAGACCGGCGTAACCCCTTTCCTCCAGGTAATCCCTATGCCAGGCGCAATATTTATTGACCGGGACGGTGTGATCTGTCGGAACCGCAGGGACCACGTGAAATCGTGGGAGGAGTTCGTCTTTCTGCCGGGTGCTCTGGATGCCCTGGTTCGGCTGAGTGGTTCGGACTTCCGGATCATCGTGATCACCAACCAGGCCGTCATCAACCGGGGCATCGTCCCGGCGGACGTGGTGGAGGACATCCACCGCCGGATGGTCCGGGCGATAGAATCCGCAGGTGGGCGGATAGACCGGGTCCTCTACTGCCCTCACCGCCCCGACGAAAACTGCGGATGCCGTAAGCCGCAGCCGGGGCTGCTTTTGCAGGCCGCCCGGGAGATGGGCATTGACCTCGCCCAGTCCTGGCTCATCGGTGATGCCCGGAGCGATATGGTGGCCGCGCGGCGGGCCGGTTGCCAGCGATATATGGTCCTGACGGGTCGGGGGTGGCAGGAACTGGTTCGTTGCTGGAAAGCCGGTGAACGGGGATTCCGGGTGGCCACAGACCTGGATCACGCCGTTCGCGCTCTTCTGCGGATGGAGCGAATCCCGGGACGCATCCCGATGCCGGTCTGGGACGGTCGGTAAGTGATGGGGCAGGAGTCGTTCATATCTCGCGAGGCCGATGCCGCCGCCGTTGCCGCCCGGGAGGGGCCCCTCCGCTATTATCTGCGAGGTCAATCCACCAGCCTGACGCGGTACATCCTGGAGCAGACGCTCTTTGCCCTTCTGGGCGGTATCCCGGGACTGGTGGGCATCGGGTTGCGCGCCCTGGCTTACCCGTTGATTCTCTCCAGCGACGGCCCACCGGTCGTGGAGGACCACGTCCGGCTGGCACAGCCCGCCAACATCCATCTGGGGCGGCAGGTCTATCTGGACCACGGCGTCTACCTGCATGCCTGTCCCCAGGGCATCTTCATCGGCGACCGCACCTTCGTGATGCACGGTTCCGAACTACACGTTTACAACTTCCGGGGGCTCCCCCAATCGGGCATCTGGGTGGGCGAAAACGGTTTCATCGGCGAGTTCTGCCTGATTCGCGGGCAGGGGGGCGTCCACATCGGCCAATCGGTCCTCCTGGCCCCCCGGGTGCAACTGCTGGCAGTGGAGCACATTTTTCAGGACCCCAGCCGTCCTGTGATGGAGCAGGGCATCATCGCCCGGGGCATTCAGATCGGCGACGGGGCCTGGATCGGCGCCGGGGCCATCGTTCTGGACGGGGTGACGGTGGGCGAGGGGGCGGTGGTGGGGGCCGGCGCGGTGGTCACCCGCGACGTCCCGCCCTATGCCGTCGCGGTGGGAGTGCCGGCGCGGGTCATCCGTCGGCGGGAACCGCCGCCTGCCCCGCCGGAGCCCTCCGCCCTGCAGCCGGAGCATCCGCCGCGTCTGTGGAGATGAGATGTGACCTCACCCTGCCCCCTCCCCTCTCCTGACCGCAGGTCAGGAGAGGGGAGGGGGTGGCGGCGAAGCCGCCGGGGGAGGGGTGAGGTAAGTAGTTACCGGTAAGGAGTCTAAAGATGAACGTTCTCTCCATTGTCATACCCGCCTACAACGAAGAGCGGGGCATCGCTCAGATTATTGAGCGCACGCTCTCCATCCGCCCACTACTTGAGGAAGTCGGTGTGGATGATATGGAACTGCTGGTGGTGGATGACGGTTCCCGAGACCGGACGGCGGAAATTGCGGCCTGTTACCCAGGAGTTTGCCTCATCCGCCATACCGTCAATCGGGGGTACGGGGCCGCCCTCAAGACCGGCTTCAACCACGCGCGGGGGAACCTGCTGGGGTTTCTGGACGCCGACGGCACCTATCCGCCCGAGCATTTCCCGGAACTCTGCCGGGTGGCCCTCCAGGAGGGGGCCGACCTGGTCATCGGCTCCCGGATGTCCGGCGCGGAGAGCGAGATGCCGCTGATCCGGCGGGTGGGCAATATCCTTTTCGCCGGACTGGTCAGCATTCTGGGCAACCACCGCGTTCGGGATAGCGCCAGCGGGATGCGGGTGATCCGGCGGGAAGTGCTTTCCCGTCTCTACCCCCTGCCCGATGGGCTGAACTTCACCCCCGTGATGAGCACGCGCGCCGTTCACGAAGCGGTGCGGATGCGGGAAGTGGCCATTCCATATAAGGAGCGGGTCGGGCGGTCCAAACTGAACGCGCTGCGGGACGGTGTCCGCTTCCTGCGGACCATCATCTGGACCGCCCTCAACTATAATCCGGTCCGGGTCCTGGGACTGGTTGGGCTGGGGCTGGGAGGCATCGCCGGTCTCATCGGCGCGGTCATCGTCGGCATGCGCCTCTCCGGCATCACCCGGCTGGGCCCCTGGGGCGTCGTTGCCGTCTTCGTCGCCGCGCTCTCCGCGGTCGCCGGGGTCACCCTCTTCTCCCTGGGCGCGACCTTCAACTATCTCGTCTCGCTGTTCCACAAGCAACCCATCCGCCAGGGGCTCTTCGGCAATCCCATCTTTGACCGTCCGCTGGAGCGCCATTTCGGCTGGATGGGGCTGGTGGCGATGGCCGCCGGGCTGGCGCTGGGGGCCGGGAGCCTGGGCTTCGCGCTGGGCGGGTGGCCGATGGAGCGGCTCTGGCTCTACCTGCTGGGCGCGGCGATGCTGGTGCTGACCGGCTTGCAACTTTCGGTCTTCTGGGTCATCATGCGGGTCCTGGAGGAGTTGAACCAGCGGGAGATTCTGGTGAGTCGGGACTTGGAGGGACAACCGTGCATGGAATAAATCGCGGCGCCGGGATGCAGGAGCGCGTTCCCCCGCCCGCGTTCCCGAACGCGGACGAGGTGGTGCGGGCCAGCATCGCCGCCCAACCGGAGGGGGCGGTGGACATCCTCTTCGTCAACCCGCCCGCGCCCGACGGCGGCATCTGGATTCGGAGCCAGCACCGGGTGGGCCGCCGCTCCCGCGAAGGGATGGTCTGGCCGCAGGTGAGCCTGGCCCAACTGGCGGCGCTTTTCCCCGACAAACGGGTGGAGGTGGTGGACGCCATCGCCCTGCGGATGGACTGGGCAACCTTTGAGCGGTTGCTGGAGGAAAAGCGTCCCCGCTACTACGTCACCCAGGTCACCGCGCCGACGCTCCGCAACGATATGTACGGGACATTTCTGGCCCGCAGCCTCGGCGCCACCACCATCGCCTTCGGCACCCACGTGACGCCCATCCCGCGGGAGACGATGCGCGCGTTCCCCACGCTGGATTTCGCTCTGCGTGGGGAGCCGGAACTGACGCTCCGGGAACTGGTGGACACGCTGGACTCGCTGGCGGCGGGCGCGCCGCTGCCGGAGGGCTGGCCCTGGGTGGAGCCCGATGTCCGCGCGCGCCTGGTGCGCCTCTTCGCCGACGCCGACCCGGACTGGCGGCCCGCCTGGGCGACTGAACCGCTGATCCGGGAGTCGGCCCTGGCGGCCATCCGGGGGCTGGTCTGGCGGAACGGGGACGGCATCGTCGTCAACCCCGACCGGCCCTTCATCCGTCATCTGGACGACCTGCCGCTCCCCCGGCATGACCTGCTACCGCTGAAGAAGTACCGCGCGCCCCTGGTCGGGGGCCCGTATGCCTTCATCGTCACCAGCCGGGGTTGTCCGGGCGGCTGCCGCTTCTGTATCAAACACGTCTCCTACGGCCAGTCCGTCCGCCTCCGTTCGCCGGAGAACATCCTGGCGGAACTGGAACTGCTGGTGGGGCTGGGCGTCCGTCACATCCATATGTACGCCGACCTGTTCACCGTCAGCCGGGAGCAGGTGATGGGGCTCTGCGAGGGGATCCTGGAGCGGGGCCTGCGCATCCGCTGGACGTGCAACAGTCGGGTGGACTTCGTGGACCCGGAGATGCTCCGGACGATGGCCCGCGCGGGGTGCTGGATGATCTCGTGGGGGATTGAGTCGGGGAGCGAGGAGGTCCTGCGGCGGGCCGGGAAGGGCATCCGGCTGGAGCAGGTGGAGCAGGCGCTGCGGTGGGCGAAGGAAGCGGGCATCCGCAACTGGGGTTACTTCATCATCGGCCTGCCCGGAGAGACGGAGGAGACCATTCAGCAGACCATCCGCCTGGCCCTGCGGCTGCCGCTGGACCTGGCGCTCTTCCACATCGCCGCGCCGTACCCCGGCTCGCCGCTCTTCTTTGAGGTGGTGGAGAAGGGGTGGTTCCGCCCCGGCGTCCGCTGGGAGCAGGTGGATATGGACCGGTCCACGGTGCTGGATTATCCCCACCTGCGGGCGGAGGAACTGGAGCGGTGGGCCCGGCGGGCATTTCGGGCCTGGGCGCTCCGTCCGGGCCCGGCGCTGACCTACCTGAAGATGCTGCTGAGTTCGCCGTCGCTTCTGAAGAGTGCTGTGGAGATTGGGATGGAGAGTCTGGGCTGGGCGGCGGGGTGAGGACACGAAAGACGCGAAAGGCGCGAAAGGCGCGAAAGGCGCGAAAGGCGCGAAAG
>JBBIKR010000035.1:7414-10940 GCA_037445395.1 Thermoflexales bacterium | reverse complement strand
CGCGAAAGGCGCGAAAGGCGCGAAAGGCGCGAAAGGCGCGAAAGACGCGAAAGACGCGAAAGGCGCGAAATTCAGGGAAGGGCGGAGGGCTTCGGATACGGCAGGCGAGGGTGAAAGACTCCTTTCAGCGTGTAGACAAAGGACTGTTGTACCTCGTTTAATTCCCTCAGGGTGATGGGGCAGTCGTCCAACTGCCCCGTTTGCAGAACTTCCCCAAATATCTCCTCCACCACCTGGGCCAGTTCCTCGGGCGTGGTCGGGCGACGGGCGCGGACGGCGGCCTCGCACCGGTCCGCCAGCATCACCAGTGCCGTCTCCCGGCTCCGGGGACGGGGGCCCCGGTGGCGAAAATCCGCCTCGTTGACCCATGCCGGGTCGCCGGCCTGCTCCACCGCCCGCTCGTACTGGAATCCGGCGCGGCTGGTCCCGTGGTGTTCGGTGATGAAGGCCCGGACCCAGGAGGGGAGGCGGTAGCGACGGGCCAGTTCCAGCCCATCCTGGACGTGGCCGATGATGACCTGCGCGCTGGTGTGGGGGTCCAACTGATCGTGGGGATTGGCACCTTCTAACTGGTTCTCGGCGAAGAAATACGGGCGGGCGACTTTGCCGATGTCGTGGTAGTACGCCCCCACCCGCACCAGCAGTGGGTTGAGGCCGATCCGTTCGGCCGCCTGTTCGGCCAGGCTGGCCACCACCAGGGAGTGGTGATATGTGCCCGGGGCCTCCCGAAGCAGTCGCTGCAGGAGGGGATGGTCCGGACGGCTCAACTCCAGGAGCCGAAAGGTGGTGGGCAGGTCAAAGAGAGGGCCGAGGAGGAAGAGGCCAGCCAGGGCCAGACTGGCGGAAATCACCCCGTTGGTCACCGCCCCCGTCAACGCCAGACCGAAGGAGAGCGGGTCCGGATGGGCGGCGAAGAGGGCAAAGGCGACCAGCACCCCCATTGTCGCCAGCGCTGAGATGAACCCGGCGCGGAACAGGACGGTCGGGCGGTCCGTGTGGCGGACCGCGAGGGTCGCCACGATGCCCCCAACCGTCGCGTATGTTGCCAGTTCCAGGGACTGGTCGCCGATCAGGCCCATCGCGGCCCCCACCAGCAGACTGGCAACCAGACCCACGGGCGCGCCCAGCGTGACCGTCGCCAGCATCGCCAGTGCCGGTGCCGGAAACAGGTATCGCAGCACCGTCCGGTCGGGGACCATCAGGCGGACCAGCGCCAGGAACAGAGATAGCAGCAGCGTCAGCAGAAGCGATTTCCTCCCCTCCTGCAGCACGTCCGGCTGGAAGCGGGCCAGGACGACCCCCATCAGCAGTACGCCCAGTACGGACAGGATGCCGTTGGCCGCGACCTCCGTCCAGCGGGTGCGGGGTTGTTGCAGGCCCAGTTCCTGCAACGCCTCCAGGTCCAGGGCGCTGACCCGCTGCCCTTCCCGAACGATCATCTCATTGGCCTCCAGCGTCCGGACAACGGGAGGGACGGCCTCCCGCGCGGCCTGGCGGGCCTGCCGGGTTGCCTCCTCATCGTAGAAAGAATTGGAGACGATCAACCTCTGGGCCAGCGCGGTGGTGACGGATGCCTCATCGCTGGAGAGGTCCAGGCCGACCAGTGCGGCAATCTGCTGTCGCGCCAGGTCTATGCTGTCCTCTCGCACTCCCTGGCGCATGGTCTCGGCGACCACATTGAGGACCTCCAGTTGGACTCGGTTCCAGGACTCGTCGGAGAGGGCGGGGAGCAGGTCGGCGATTGCAGGGGGCAGGTCTTTCAGTTCGGGCACGGCGACCGTCCAGGCCCGACGCTGGGCGGGAGTGGCATAGGGGTCGGCGCGGACGGCGCTCAGATAGTCCAGCACCTGGCGCGCCCGCTCCAGTTGCTGACGGGCCAGGTTGGGGTCCGGGGCCGTATAAACGGGGGGGACCGATTTTTCCGCCTGCTGTTGTTGTTCGGCGGTCCGGATGGCGCTCTCGTAGGTGATGCGGCGCGGCGAGCGGATGTCCCGGGGGGCCACATCTCCCTCTTCCAGAACCACGCGGCCGGAGGGGAGCAGGGGGAAAGAAAGTAGGAACGTGCTCACCGTGACCAGTGCCAGCGCCAGAACGGTCAGCCGTCCCCAGAGCCACCATTTCTGCCCGATGGGGTTCCTCTTCATCCGCGCATATTAAACCCCAGAACGGCGGAGAACGCAACCCGGCCCGATGATGTCATCAGCCTGTAACCTCCCCGTAACACCCCTATCTGGGAAATGGGCTAAAATGGTATCGGTTTATCCTTTTTTTTCAGCGTTCATCCGCATCGGGTAGGGGAGTTCCCCAATGACCACCGCGATCGCGATCGGTAACCTGAAAGGCGGAGTGGCCAAAACAACCACCTGTCTCTCGCTCGGGGGATGCCTGGCGGAGATGGGGAAAATCGTCCTTCTTCTGGACCTGGACCCTCAGGCCCATTTGACCCTCTCCCTGGGTCTGAAGCCGGAGAATATCCGCTACACGGTCAGCGAAGTTCTGTTGGGGAACCTGTCTCTGGTCGGCGCCAGCCGGGAAACCAGGACGTTCGGTCTGGACATTGTCCCGGCGAACCAGGGTCTCTCCGTGATCAACAAAGTCCTTTATCGTCAGGCGGGCTACGAATATCTCCTCAAGCAACAGATCAGCGCGCTGAAGGACAGCCTGTACGACGTCATTCTGATAGATTGTCCTCCTGTCTGTGGCCCGTTGACCCTCAATGCGCTTACCGCCGCCGACCTGCTGGTGATTCCTATTCTGTGCGACTACTATGCGGCTCGTTCTTTGCGCCAGACCATCGGGATGGCCAAACTGGTCCGGGAACGGACCAACCCATCCCTGGATTACCGCATCCTGATCACGATGTACGACCGGCGCATCCGCCTTTCTCATCTCATCCTGGAGCAGTTGCAGCGGCAATTGGGGCACCGGGTCCTGCGAACCGTTATAGAGGTGGATGCCCGCTTAAAGGAGAGCGGGGCGGCAGGTAACCCGATCAATCGGTACGCTCCCAGGAGCCGGGGCGCGCACCAGTATCGCCTCCTGGCCGCCGAACTGTTATCTTCACAGTAGCAACTGCTTGCAGTTGCCCTACTACGTCCCCGATGTCATTATGAGCGCCCAAACTCCTAACCGTGACCTGCGCGGACGGATAGAGGACCTGTTCATGAATGTGGAGGCCCCTCTCTCCATGTCCTCCACAGACCTGTGGCAGGCCCTCAATGCCCTTTTTTCCGACAGCGAGAGTCCAATCGCCTCCTCTTCCAGCCCCTCCCCTTCGGTAGAGGTCGCAATGCCCCTGCCCTCCCGGGCTTCTTCCAGGTACGGGTTGTGGGGGCTCTTCATAGCGGCTCTCTTTGTGCTCGGTGCGCTGACGATGGGAGGATGGGCGATGGGCAAAGGGGTCTCTCCAGCCGCCGCCATCATTCCGGTCACCCCGGTTGCCGGGTCGCCCTCTTCACACCCCCCCCAAGAAACCCCCCCCCCCCCCCCCCCCCCCCCCCCCCCCCCACCCCCCCCCCCCACCCCC
>JBBIKR010000035.1:0-7404 GCA_037445395.1 Thermoflexales bacterium | reverse complement strand
GGGTCGCCCTCTTCAACCCCCTATGTTCCCCCGACCCTCACCCCCACCCGGACACCGTCTCCAACCGCCACCCCTTCGCCGTCCCCCTCACCGACGCCAACACCTACACCAACGCCAACGCCGTACCTGGTGGTTCTTTCACCGTTCCCGACTCCCAGCGTTTCCTGGCAGATGGTACTCTCCACACCCATACCCATTCCCACCCCGGTGCTTCCTGTCCCGGTTGCCTCCGACACGATCAATATCGTCGTCCTGGGGAGTGACCAGCGCCCGAATTGGTCCGAGTGGCATACCGATGCTATCCACATCGTTTCCGTGCAGGCTGGTCGCCCGGCGGTATCGGTGATTTCCATCCCCCGGGACCTGTACGTGTATATCCCCGGGTTCGGGATGAGTCGCATCAATTTTGCCGATTACTATGGAGAGGCCTACGGTTATCCGGGTGGGGGAACTGCGCTCCTTCGGGACACACTCCTGTATAACCTGGGCATCCGTGCCGATCACTTCGTGCGCACGAATTTTGACGGATTGATCGGGATTGTGGACACCCTGGGCGGGATAGATGTCCCTGTCCATTGCCGTCTGAGCGACCACTGGCCGTACCCGGATGAGAACGGAGAATACCCTATCCTGACATTGGAGCCGGGGGTTCACCATATGGATGGGGAGACGGCGCTCTGGTACGCCCGATCCCGCTTGACGACCAGTGTCTTCTCCCGCGAGCGTCGCCAGCAACAGGTGCTTCAGGCCATCTGGCGCAGGGCGCGGAGTACAGGGGTGTTGCGTGAGGTACCATCCTTGTGGGCCCAGGCCCGGCAGATGATCACCACGGATCTCAGCCTGACCGAAATTCTGCAACTGGCACAGGTCGCCCTTCGGCTGGAGGAGGAGAACATTCGCTTTTACAACATCGGTCCAGGGCTGGTGGTGCCCTGGACGACTCCCTACGGAGGACACGTATTTCTGCCTCGCTGGGAGCAGATAGAACCCGTCCTGGCGGAGGCCATGGCTCCAGTGCCCGAAGCCCGCCTGAACCGCCTCTTCAGTCGGGTGGAAGTATGGAATGGAACTTCCAACCCCGATTGGGATGATCTGGCAGTGGATCGGCTGGTCCGTGCTGGATTCCCGGCGACGATCGGCACCTCAGACCGCCACGATTACCCCCACACCACCCTGGTTGTCTTCCGGGCCCATGCAAAGGGGACCGGTGTGGAGTACCTCCAGGAGATGTTCGGCATTCCCGACGAACGGGTGACCTATCAGGATGCCCCGGACGCCCCGTTCGGTTTCCGGCTCATTATTGGCGCGGACTATCAAACCTGCCCCTGGCCTTAACGCAGATCAGACCTCTCGCCACCTCCGGGTCAACCCCTTGTAGTACGCTTTGGGCGAAGGTGCCGGGACGATGCCGGCGCTCATCAGCGCATTTCCCACCATCTCCTCCAGTTGCTCCCGCTCCGGACCGCTGATGTAGGCCAGTTCGTCGGCCCGGGCCAGCACGTAGGGGAATCCCCCCAGAATCCGGCACTGGGCGACAATCCCGGCGTGGGTCAGCCTCAGCGCGTCCGGGTTCTCCGCGACCCAGCACGGGATTTCCACCCGGGCGATGATCGGCTCCCTACCCTCTGCCGCGACGTTCAGATAGCAAAACCGGATCTCATGCCCTGCTGGCTCATAGTAATTCCGGTTGATCCCGCTGGGCGAAACGAAGAGGGCCGACCGGGCACCGGCCGGCAGGGAAGCGAAGATGGTCCGGTCGGGGACGCGCCCCAACGGATTTTTCTCCTCCCGGGCCCGTACCGGGTCACCGCCGACCTGGGCCAGGTGCAGGAGTTTCCCCACTTCGGTATGGCGCGGCCGGCTGATGAACGCGGCCAGTGCGGCCCCTTTTTCGCGAATGCGCTCCATCTGGCGGAGGTAGAAGGCGATTTTCTCCCTGCGCCCCGCCGCGGGCAGGTCCTCCAGCACCCAGAGGATAAGTGTACCGTCCACCAGCGCCAGCGTCGGGACGGGCGGTTCCGCCTCCACCAGGTCGGCCAGATGGGCAATCTCCGCGCAGTCCCGCCGCACGTCCAGCAAATTGCCGGAAACCAGCATATCCCCCTCGTAGAGGTCCTCGTCCCGGAAGGCCAGCGTGGGGATGCTGCGAGCCTCGGGGGCCTCCCCACTGCCGTGCCGGAAGACCAGACTGCCGATGTTGATGAGATAGTAGAGGGCCAGGCTGTGGCGGTCCGGCCCGATGGTGCTCCCGTCGGCGCCGATGACGGTGAAGCGCTGGGGGACCGGCGGGCAGGCCACCACGGTGTTCAAGGGTTCGGATGTAGGGATGGCCGCTCCGGCCTCTGCGGCGGTTTCCCGAAGGGAGAGACCGGATTCGGCGAACTCCTCCATCCACTGGCGGGCGGCCGCGACCCATCTTCCGAACTCCCGTTCCTGCCGGGCCAGTGCACCTCCCATCTCATTCGCCGCGCGGGATAGACGGGTCAGGTCCAAAGTCATGGGAACTCTTCACCTTCTGCTCGCATAGGCGATAACTGAAGGGCAATAGCGGTCTTGCCTGGCCGCCAGTAGCGCCGACTGAAGGGCTACGCCGAAGGATCGCCCGAGGCGTCGCCCTCTTTGGGCTTCCAGCCTCCGGTCGGCGAAGGCCGACCGGAAGCGTCAACGCAGGTTGACGCCCGGCGCGAAAGCGCCCAGGCAGGCCGATTTCCAATCGCGCGACGGACACCCCGGCGCTCCGTTCAGTCGTAGTCCGGCACAGAGCGCGCAGAGTGCCTGTTTGTAGTCCGGCAAGGAGCATAGCGGAGTGCCGGTATCTGCGCTACTCCGCTTCGCTCCGTAGCGCACTACAAACGTCCTTTAGCGCCACTACCCTCTGCTTGCCAGGCGTCTCACCTCGGCGATAATCTGCTCCAGCGCGCGGTGGGTCTCCTGGGCCAGGGCGGCCCCGTCGCCGTTGGTGCGGGTGCGGACGGAGAGCCGGAGTTTATCCTCGGTGCCGGAGTAGCGCAGGAGGACCTCCGCCCCATCCCCCGCCCGGGCCCGCAGGCGGTCCAGGACGGCGCGGATTTCCGGCACCTCCGTCAGCGGGACGGAGACCCGGGGCGCCTCCAGGCTGGCCATCGCCTGGGGATAGCGGGGAATTCCGGCACTCAGCCGGGAGAGACGGCCATCCGCTTCATCTACCATCAGCGCGGCGACAGCCAGCGCGGTGTAGATGCCGTCGCCGGTGGTCTGACCGCGGTCCAGAATCAGGATGTGGCCCGATTGCTCTCCGCCCAGCACGCTTCCCAGCGCCCGCATCCGCTCCAGGACGAATTTATCTCCCACCTTCGCTTCCACGATCTCAATCCCCAACGGTTTCAGGAAATCGTGCAGGCCGAAGTTGCTCATGGGCGTTGCCACGACAACGGGAACGGATAGCAGGCCCTGAGCATGGAAATGACGGGCCAGAATCGCCAGGATGCCGTCGCCGTCCACGATGCCGCCCTGCTCGTCCACCAGGATGACCCGGTCGCCGTCGCCGTCAAAGGCGATACCCAGGTGGGCGCCTGTGGAGACCACGCGGGCCGCCAGGGTGCGGGGTTCTATGTACTCGTAACTCTCGTTGATGTTGAGGCCGTCGGGCTCGCCGCTGAGGACTTCCACCTGCGCTCCCAGCCGCCGGAAGGCTTCCGGCGCGACAAAAGAAGTCGCACCGTTGGCGCACTCCAGGACAACCCGAATCCCGGAGAGGTCCCACTTCCCCCGCCAGGAGCGGACCAGGTAGTCCACGTAGGCCTCTGCCAGTTCGGGGGCCGGGCGGGACCGCCCCAGTTGGCGGGTATCCCGGGGGATGAAGGCCAGCGTGGGGTCCAGGACCAGCGATTGAATCCGGTCCTCCAGGGCGTCGTCCAGTTTGTAGCCGTCGGGGCCGAAGAATTTGATGCCGTTATCCTCCACGGGGTTGTGGGAGGCGGAGATGACCACGCCCAGGCTGGCCCCCAGGTGGCGGGTCAGGTAGGCGACTGCCGGGGTGGGGATAATCCCCGCGTGGAGGACGTCCATCCCCTGGGAGAGAAGACCGGCAGTGATGGCACTTTCCAGCATCATGCCGGAGACGCGGGGGTCCCGGCCGATGATGGCGGTTTTCACCCCCTCCTCCCTGCCGGGGGTGGCGGTGAGGGCCCATCCCGCCGCCTGCCCGATGCGCAGGGCCAGTTCGGGCGTCAGTTTGCGTGAGCGGTGTTCGTTGGTGAACTCGGTCGTGCCACGAATGCCGTCGGTGCCGAACAGTGCATCCACACGCTCCTCCTGAGCAATTGCGATTATCTATCCCGCTCGGGACGGATCAGCCCATGTTCTATCTCTTCCTGCAGCAACTTCAGGTCGGCGTCCACCATCATCCTGACCAGTTCCTCAAAGGAGACGGTGGGCTCCCAGCCCAGCACCCGACGGGCCTTGGAGGGGTCGGCGACCAGGAGGTCTACTTCGGCGGGGCGCATATAGCGGGGGTCCTGGACCACGTAGTCCCGCCAGTCCAGCCCCACGTGGGCGAAAGCGATCTCGCAGAGTTCCCGCACCGAGTGGGTCTGGCCTGTGCCGACGACGTAGTCATCGGGGGCGGGTTGCTGGAGCATCAGCCACATGGCACGGACGTAGTCCCCGGCGAAGCCCCAGTCCCTGCGGGCGTCCAGGTTCCCCAGCCGCAGTTCCTTCGCCAGCCCCAGTTTGATTTTCGCCACCCCGTAGGAGACCTTGCGGGTGACAAATTCCAGGCCGCGACGAGGGGAGTTGTGAATCCAGCCCTGCCCCACACCCGCGTGAAAGGTCCCGGACTGAGTGGCCAGGTCAAACAGCCAGCCCCTGTGTGCCACCGGTGTCACCTGGACGACCTCGGAGAGCGGACGTTGCAGGTGCTGGCCTTTCTGTCCCTGACCGTTGGGCGAATTGAGGTTGATCTGATAGTACAGGTGGCCGTCCCGTTCCTCCACGCAAAGGATTGCCCGCTGGTTCAGGGTGACGCGCGCCAGCCAGTACAGTCCGGCGGCCAGAGGGGCCGAGGCTGTCTTGAACCCTTTGAACTCATACCGGACCGGGGCCTGCTGAAGGCCGTCGCCGGCATTGTACCCCCGCAGGAAAGCCAGACGGGCCTCCGGCCCGGCGTTCAGCACTCGCTGAGGGATGCGCTTGTACCCCGACCGGGTGTAGACCGTGTTCCGGATATAGCGGCCGTATTCGTTAGACCCCGGGAGATACAGTTGGTGGACCGGCGCTCCCCCCTCAAACCCGCTGGGAGCCACGGAGAGCCGGCTCCGGCAGCCGATCACCTGTCGGGCGACCTCCGCGACCTGTTCCAGGAACCGGGCATCCTGGTTGGTGATCTGAATTTTCCCCTCTTCGCTGATGGACCCATCGGCGACGATGACCCCCAGAAGCCAGGCTTCCGCGTCCGTCATCTGGATCACGTTCGTCGGCGGGGGCAGTTCAATCAATGCCAGGTGGTCGCCGGGGCGCACCTCCTCCGTTCGCCGGGAAACGGGGCTGTTATCCCCTTCCACAAAGACCTGATGGTCCGCGGTGGTATGGTACACCGCGCCTCGGGCGGCCACCCGGTACACCTCCCTGTTGGGCCTGCGCTCAAAGCCGTTCCAGGTGGCCGTCATGCAGGTTACCGGTGTCCACCCTCCGGCATCCCAGACTTCCAGCGGGTCCTCCGGGTCCACCTCCGTGGTGAAGCGGGTGGCCGTGTGGGGGTCCGTCCGGTGAGGGACGACATCCTCTATGGGCAGAATGTCCAGCAATCCATGCCGCCGGATGATGACCGGGGTCTCCCCTGTGACACACTCGTGGTTGAACAGGATGCCGGAGACCGCGTAGATGCCGAACGACTCCCGGTAGTTGACCGTGATCCAGTGGCCGTAGACCTTCGCCACCCCGTAGGGGCTGCGGGGGTAGAAGGGGGTCAGTTCGTTCTGGGGGACCTCCCGGACCTTGCCGAACATCTCCGACGAACTGGCCTGGTAGAAGCGGATGCTGGGGTCCACCGTGCGGATGGCCTCCAGCATCCGGGTGACCCCCAGCGCGGTCACCTCGCCGGTGAAGACCGGTTGCTCCCAGGAAGTGGGGACGAAGGACTGGGCGGCCAGGTTGTAGACTTCGTCGGGCTGATAGTCCCGCAGGATGGCGATGAGCGACCCCTGGTCCAGCAGGTCACCGGAGACCAGGGTGATTTTGTCTTGGATGTGCTGGATGCGGGAGAAGTTGACCGTACTGGTGCGGCGCACCATCCCGATGACTTCGTACCCTTTCTCCAGCAGGAATTCGGCTAGGTAGGAACCGTCCTGTCCGGTGATGCCGGTGATCAGTGCTCGTGGCATAATTTCCTCCAGTACTCCAGGGTCTCTCTCAATGTCTGCTCAAAGGGAATCTGCGGCTCCCAGCCGGTGCGGCGGCGGAATTTCTCCGCGCTCCCGTAGATGATGGACACATCGGCCGGGCGGTAGAGGGCCGGGTCCACCTCTATCCGGACCTCCGCATCGGTGAAGGAGAGGAGGGTCTCCAGAATCCAGCGGATGGAGCGGGCCACGCCGGAAGCCAGGTTGTAGACCTCTCCGGGTTCCCCCGCCACCGCCGCCAGATAGTAGGCGCGGACGATGTCCCGCACGTCGGTGAAATCCCGCGCCACCTCCAGGTTCCCCACCCGCACCACCGGCTCCTGGAGTCCGGCCTCAATGCGGGCGATCTGGCGGGCGAAGGCCGGGACGACGAAGTGGGGGGCCTGCCCCGGCCCGGTATGGTTGAACGGCCGCAGCCGCACCACGTCCATCCCGTAGGCCAGATGGTACTGAAGCCCCATGAAGTCCTGCCCGACTTTGCTGACGGCATACGGGTTGACCGGGCGCAGAGGGCTCTCCTCGGTGAGGGGCAGGTCCTCCGGTCGGGGCCAACCGTACTCCTCGTTGGAGCCGATGACGATGACCCGCGCCGAGAGACCGGCCCGTCGCACTCCTTCCAGTACGTTCAACTGGGCCCGCAGGTTGTTCTCTAACGTCTCCCAGGGGTCCGCGAAAGAAGAGGGAACGTGGGACTGGGCGGCCAGGTGGAACACCACATCTGGCCGGAAGTCCCCGATCAGTTCGCTCACCTGCCGGGCGTCCCGCAGGTCCAGATGGACCAGCGAGAGGCACGACCGGGGCCGGGGGTCCTCCACCGGCTCCGGATAGACCGTCCCCAGAAGTTCCCCATCGGGGTGGGTCAGCAGATATTCACAGAGATGGCGTCCGACGAACCCCCCGGCTCCGGTGATCAGCGCGCGCATAGACGGCCTCCGAAACGGATGCGGACGGGATGAACGGGTGACGTAACTGTTCAGCCTCACCCCACCCCCAGCGGCTTCGCCGCTACCCCCTCCCCTCTCCTGAC
>JBBIKR010000034.1:29845-30186 GCA_037445395.1 Thermoflexales bacterium | reverse complement strand
CCTGTCAGGAGGAGGGCATGAAACTCATCAACCGGGACCGGGAGTGGGAACTGGAGGGGCGGATGACCGTCCGCCAGGCGATAGAGAAGGTGGGCCTCATCCCGGAGACTGTGCTGGCGGTACGGGATGGCAAACTGCTCACCGAGGACACCATGCTGGAGCCGGGAGACACGGTCAAACTGGTCTCCGTGGTCTCCGGGGGGTAGACGCAAAAGAGGATTGTTTTTCGTTGCGGCAGCGAAGTCGCCGCAACGAAAAACGTTTTCTTTGATAAGTAAAAAGGGGGGCGGCACCGGCCCCAGGCCCCTGGCGCCCCCAAAATTTTTAGGGGGGCAGTTAAC
>JBBIKR010000034.1:16024-29835 GCA_037445395.1 Thermoflexales bacterium | reverse complement strand
GGGGTCAGGGAGCGGTAAAATGCCCGGAGTTCTTCCTGGGGAACGGTGCCCAAATCTTCGCGCAGAGCCCTCTCCAGCGCCAGGTAGAGCCGACGGGCGCCGGGCAGGTCGTTCATTGCCACGCAGGCGCGCATGCCCAGCATGACGGCCTCCTCATGCCAGGGTTCCAGGGAGAGAAGGTGCCAGCAGGCCTCCAGTACACCGGCGAACTGGCCTGCCGCCAGCCGGGCCCGGGCGGCCTCCAGCAGAGCCTGCTGGTAGAAAAGAAGCAACCGCTCCCGATGGAAGATGGTCCAATCGGCATATCGGTATTCGGGGAGGAACTCGCCACCGTAGAGGGAGAGCGCCTCTTCCCACTCCCCCCGCCGACAACGGGCCTCAAAGGCCTCCACGTCCACCCAGGAATCGGGCGGCAGGTGAAGGGTGACCCGTCCCTCCTCCACATCCAGATAGCGGGAAGGGAATTTTTCGGGGAGGTCCGGCTCCAGGGCGCGACGCAGAGCGGAAGTGGCGTGATGGAGGAAGGTGCGGGCGGCATCCGGGGGCCGTTCGGGGCAAAGCGCTTCGGCAATCTGATCGGAGGAGAGGGTATGGCCTGGGGCGGTCAGCAGGAGAGCCAGCAGTTCACCGGCCCGCCGCTGCCGCAGCAGGCGCATGTCCACAGGGAATCTGCCCTGTCGGACCTCAAACCGGCCCAGTGTCCGGATGTGCAAAGGTGGCGGAGGGACGCGCGCCAGATGGTCCAGCAATGTTCGGGTGACGGCTACCAGATGGGGGTCGTCGCTGTTCAGAAACGACGCCAGGAGGGGGAAAACCAGGCCCCTTTCCTGTTCCAGCAGGAAGGCATAGCCGCCGCTCACAATTCGGGAGACGGCCTCCAGCCAGGCGGTGCGGAGTTCAGGGAGGGGGGCACGGCGGGCGGCGCCCAGTGCGGCCAGGAGCAACCAGGCGCGGGCCAGGTCAAACGCTGCTCCCAGGGGGGTGAGGAGGCCAATAGCGGCCCGGAAGTCGGATTGGGCTGCTTCCAGGTCTCCGCCGGACCAGTGCGCACGGCCGCGCTCCACCAGCGCTATGCCCTGTTCATGCGGATGTCTGCTCCGGATGGCCAGATTCAGCGCGTCGTCGGCCCAGGCGCGGGCGGCAGGAACGTTGCCGGAGAGACGGGCATGGCGGCTCATCCCCAGCCGCAAGAAGATATTCAATCCGGGGTCGCCGACGGTTTCGGCGATGGAGCGGGTGCGGGCATAGAGCGCTCGCGCCGCCTCCATATCTCCGGTGCTCAGGGCAAGTTCCGCTTCCATATAGAAATGGTAGCCATGACCGACGGAGCCCCTCAGCACCACCTGGTCCAATTCTTTCAGCGCTTCCCGCGCCCGATGGGGCTGGCTCGTTGCGACATAGACCCAGGCAATCACAATGAGGGGGAAATACGTCCACTCGTTCAGACCCTCCCCGCGCGCGATGCGGAGAGCCTCTTCCTCGGCGGCCAGAACCAGGTCAAACTGCCCCCGGGTGCGGTAGACACCCGTGGCCAGGTTGTGCAGGGCGCGAAAGTGGGTCAGTGCCTCACCGACTTCCCGGCTCAGGGCGACGGCCTGGAGGAGCAGGGTTTCGGCTTCATCCAGGGAGTAGATTGCAGCAGCGTACGAACCCAGGCGGAGCAGGGCCTCCGCCCGGGCCGGAGAATTCTCGGGGGCCAGGGCCAGGGCTTCTGAGGCCAGGTCTTTCGCGACCTGATACTGCCCCAGGCGGAAACGGATGCCAGCGAGGGCGAGAAGTGCCTGTGCTATGGCCTCGGGCATTCCCAGATGCCGGGCCTCCTGCAAGGCCGCGTTCGCTTTCCGGAGCGCGGCCGCGATCTTCCCCGCCCGTTCCAGGGCCAGACTTTCTTCTATCAGAGAGGTTACGGATGATCCCTCCACTGCAGTTCCCCTGAAGGCGACGAAGGGGGTTGCAGCGGTGGCCTTCGGCCACTGCCACCTTTACCACAAACCCAAGATGCCCGCAAAAGGGCGAAGGGCACTCCATCTTTTCTGAGAGCGTGTCTGAAAATTCGTTCGTAGTCCGGCACCGCCGGAGCACCGTTGAGACGCCACTTCGCTCCGCTTCGTGGCTGACTACGAACTGTTTTGTTTGTAGTCCGGCACGGAGCGCAGCGAAGTGCCGTTATAAACGACGTTGTATTGTGGGACAACTGCAAGCAGTTGTCCCACGTTATTGGCCTCTCAGACGCCACTCCGTTGCGTCCCGGCGCAAGTGCCTTCGGCGCGTGGCGCTTCGTGGCCCACTACGAGCATTGTTCAGATACGCTCTTATGTGCCCATCACGAACTCCGCCAGTGGGGTGTACTCGGCCCCCGACGGCGTCAAAACGCTCTGGATAAGGGCAAAACCGCGCGCCTGCACCTCCCCCAGCGTCCCGATGTCGGTGGAGGAGACCAGGGCGCCGAGGCGGGAAAGGTCCGCCGAAGGGACGCGGTCCCGCACCCGGCCCAGGGTCAGGTGCGGGGTGAACTCCCGTCCCTCGGGAGGGAACCCCAGCGGTTTCATCGCCGCCTCTACGGCCCGCTGCAGGGCGGTCAGTTCCCCGCCGACAGCCTGAACCCCTACCCAGATGACCCGCGGGCGCCGGGGGTTGGGGAAACACCCCAGCCCGCCTACGGTGAAGGCGCAGGGCGAGGCCCGCGACGCCACCGCCGTCAGCGCACTCCGGATGGCGTCCAGTTTCCCCACCGGCGTGTCCCCCAGAAACTTCAGCGTCAGGTGAATCCCCTCGGGCTTCACCCAGCGGACGCTCTCCGGCGGGGCCTGCCGCTCCAGTTGCCGCTGCACCTGGGCCAGTTGGCGGATGATGGGGTCGGGGAGGACAATGGCGATAAATGTGCGGAGGGTGTCCATAGGAATCTACCCCGGTTGTGGGATGGTGCTGTGGCTTGTAGCCCGGGATTTATCCTGTCTGATGCAGGATAAATCCCAATGGCACTAACTTTTCGCCGTTCCGCAAGACTCACTTTATGGGCAGTGCGATATGGCCCTGTTCCGTGTCATTGCGAGGGCGCAGAGCGCCCGAAGCAATCTCCTGAATGGCTTGTGGAGATTGCTTCGCCGCCTTTGGCGGCTCGCAATGACAGAGTGAGTTTTGCGTGATCGCCTTTCCGGGCTGCCGGCAGGCTCAAAAGCCTGCCCCTCGTCCAAAGGTTAGTGGCATTGGGATGAATCCTGCGCTACCATCTTGTAGCCCAGGATTTATCCTGTCCGATGGAGGATGAATCCCGCGCTACCCTACGTCCCCTCTTCCCACGAAGCCAGGTAGCGCTCCTGCTCCGGCGTCAGGACGTCTATCTCCACGCCCATGGCCCGGAGTTTCAGGCGGGCAATCTCCCGGTCAATTTCATCGGGGACGGGATAGACGGTCCGCTCCAGTTTGTCGGCGTTGCGCAGGATGTAGGCCGCGCAGAGGGCCTGATTGGCGAAGGACATGTCCATCACCGCGCTGGGGTGGCCCTCGGCGGCGGCCAGGTTCACCAGCCGCCCCTCCGCCAGCAGGTAGAGGCGACGGCCGTCGGGCAGGATGTACTCGTCCACAAACGGGCGCACCCGCCGCGGAGGAGCGACCGCCATTTCCTCCAGCGCCGGGATGTTGATCTCCACGTTGAAGTGGCCGGAGTTGGCCAGGATGGCGCCGTCCTTCATCACCTCAAAATGCGGTCGGTCTATGACGTTGATGTCGCCGGTGGAGGTGATGAAGATGTCCCCCTGGGGGGCGGCCTCCCGCATCGGCATCACCCGGTAGCCGTCCATGACCGCCTCCAGCGCCTTGAGCGGGTCCACCTCGGTGACGATGACGTTGGCCCCCAGCCCTTTGGCCCGCATGGCGATGCCGCGACTGCACCAGCCGTACCCGGCCACGACGACGGTCTTCCCGGCAACCAGGATGTTGGTGGCGCGGATGACGCCGTCCATCGTGGATTGCCCCGTGCCGTAGCGGTTGTCAAAGAGGTGCTTGGTGAGCGCGTCGTTGACGGCGATGATGGGGTAGCGCAGGACGCCCTGGCGGGCCATCGCGCGCAGCCGGATGACCCCGGTGGTCGTCTCCTCCGTCCCGCCGATGACGTTGCCGATGAGGTCGGTGCGCTCTTTGTGGAGGGTGCTCACCAGGTCCGCCCCGTCGTCCATCGTGATGTGGGGCTTGTGGTCCAGCGCGGCGTGGATGTGCTTGTAGTATGTCTCGTTGTTCTCCCCCTTGATGGCGAAGACGGGGATTTCGTAGTAGGAGACCAGCGCGGCGGCGACGTCGTCCTGGGTGGAGAGGGGGTTGGAGGCGGTGAGCACCACCTCCGCGCCGCCCGCCTGGAGGGTCCGGGCCAGGTTGGCCGTCTCGGTGGTGATGTGGAGGCAGGCGGAGAGGCGCACGCCCTTGAGGGGCTTCTCCGCCGCGAAGCGCTCGCGGATGAGCCGGAGGACCGGCATCTCCCGCTCCGCCCAGTCTATGCGCAGCCGGCCCGCAGGGGCCAGGTTCAGGTCTTTGATGTCGTGGTCTATGGGCATCGTTGGCTCCTTGAGTATGATGTGTTGAGAAATCTCACCGCAGAGGCGCAGAGGTCGGCAGTCCTTTATCTACTCATCAACCCGTCCAGCGCGCCCCCGTCGTCAAAGTGTTCCCGGAAGCGGGCGACGAATTCGGTCAGGGTGTAGCGGTGGCCCTGGCCGCCGGTGTGCTCCAGGGCGTAGATGGCGGCCAGACTTCCCATCCGCCCGGCCAGGTCCCAGGGGAGGCCCAGGGCCATCCCCTTGATGAGGCCGGCCCGGTAGGCGTCGCCCACGCCGGTGGGGTCGGCGATGTGGCGGGGCGGGACGGCCGGAATCTCGTAGAGGCGGCCGTCGGCCCAGATGTGGGAGCCGTCGGCCCCGTAGGTCACCACGCAGGCGCGCGCGGGCATGGCATGGATGTCTTCCGCGCTCAGGCCCGTCTTCTGGCGGAGCATCTCAAACTCGTAGCCGTTGACCACCAGCAGGTCGCAGCCGGCAAGCCCGTGGCGCAGTTCCTCCCCGCTCAGGCGGATAATCTGCTGGCTGGGGTCGTAGAGGTAGGGAATGCCCAGTTCCTGGCACTCGGCCGCGTAGCGCACCATCGCCTGGGGGTCGTTGGGGGAGATGACCACCAGGTCTATCGGGTTGACGGACAGTCCGTGGAAGGAGAGTTCCCGCGCCCGCGCCATCGCGCCGGTGTAGAAACTGCAAATCTGGTTGCCGTCCAGGTCGGTGTTGGCGAAGAAGGAG
Organism: Thermoflexales bacterium; assembly: GCA_037445395.1. Lineage (GTDB taxonomy): Bacteria > Chloroflexota > Anaerolineae > B4-G1 > DUEL01 > SpSt-77. The sequence goes on along the minus strand of JBBIKR010000034.1, from coordinate 24,556 downwards.
GCGGTGAAGAGGTCGGGCTCCTCGCGAATGAGGGAGGTATCCACCCCGTGGGATTCCAGCCACTGCCGGTACTCCCCGAAGTCCTGCCCGACGGTGCCCATCAGGAGGGGACGTTCGCCCAGGAGGGCCAGGTTGTAGGCGATGTTGGCCGCGCACCCGCCCCACTGACGGCGCATGTCGTCCACCAGAAAACTGAGGGAGATGCGGTGGAGTTGATCGGGCAGAATGTGCTCCACGAAACGGCCCGGAAAGCGCATCAGGTAGTCGTAGGAGATAGAACCGGTGACGATGATGTTCATGGGACTCCGTGCGACGTGAAAAGTGAAACGTGAAATCAGATCGGCCAGACGATGATGTCGGGCCGGCCGCCCCAATCGCGGGCCAGCCGTTGCAGTTCCACCAGGATGCGGATTTTCTCCTTAAAGGGGAGTTGGGCCCGCTCTTTTCGGGCTCGCTCCACCTCCTGGAACCACTCCTCCCGGGTGAAGGTCCGGTCACCGAGGAGGATTCTGGGTTGGGGCTCGGAATCAGGGCACATTTCCCAGGGTGCTCCGAAACGTTTCCAGAAGTCCGTAGCGCTCTAAAATCTCTCTCAGCCGGTTGTTGTTCACGTCGGATTGCTCCAGTAATATGCGGATTTTCGTCCAGTCCTTTTCTCTCCCTGCCCTCACGAACAGGGCAATCAGGTATTCCGGTGTCATCACTTTGACCCGGACTCCCTCGTATTCCACTTCCACAGCCTGTTCAATCGCTTCTGCTTCCAGAGGGCCGGCCGGGAACAGATCTACGGGGATACCTTCCACAACGATCCAGTGTCTTTTCCACGTATATCCCCGGCTCTGGAAATACTCATAGATAGGAGTCAGGACGATCAGCCCTTCCGGCGAGGGCTCCACGACCACAAAAACGTCCAGGTCCTGGGTGAAGAAGGGTTCCGTCCATCTGAGAGCAGCAATAGCCCCACCAATGGCATAGTCCCGGATCAGCCCTTCTTTCTTTAACTGGTTTAGAACCTGCAGAACCGCTTTCATGCCCCCAGATCGCTGGAAATCTGAGTGGTACGGATTACCTGGCCAAAACAATCCGCCGCAAACTCAGCCCAAACGGCGGGTACGCGATGCCCTTCTCGGTGATGATGCCCGTGATGTAGCGGTGGGGTGTGACGTCAAAGGCGGGGTTGGCCACCCGCACTCCCGCCGGAGCAATGGGCATTCCCCGGAAGACCAGGTCGGTCACCTCCTCCGGCGGACGCTCCTCTATCGGGATGTCGTCCCCTGTGGGGGTGGAGAGGTCAATGGTGGAGGTGGGGACGCAGGGGTAGAAGGGGACGCCGTTCTCCTTCGCCACCACCGCCAGTTTGTAGGTGCCGATTTTGTTGGCGACGTCGCCGTTGGCGGCCACCCGGTCGGCCCCCACCAGGACGAGGTCCACCTGCCCGGTGCGCAGGAAATGCCCGGCGGCGTTGTCGGCGATGAGGGTGAAGGGGATGCCCAGTTGCTGGAGTTCCCAGGCAGTGAGGCGGGCCCCCTGCAGAAGGGGACGGGTCTCGTCCACCAGGACGTGGATGCGCTTGCCCTGCTCGTGGGCGGTGCGGATGACGCCCATGGCGGTGCCGTAGTCCACCGTCGCCAGCGCGCCGGTGTTGCAGTGGTGGAGGATGGTGGCGCCGTCGGGGACGATCGTCGCACCGATTTCCCCCAGCCGCCGGTTGACGGCCACATCCTCATCGGCGATGGCCTGGGCCTCGGCCAGCGCGACCTCCCGGATGGCATCGGGGTCCGATTCGGTCGCGCACCGCCGGAGCACCCGCTCCAGTGCCCATGCCAGGTTGACGGCGGTGGGACGGGCAGCCCGCAGGACGGCCGCGGCCGCTTCCAGGTCATGCCAGAGGCCGGCGCGGTCGGCGGCGCGGCTACGGCGGGCGGCCAGGGCCAATCCAAAGGCCGCGGCGGCACCGATGGCCGGCGCGCCCCGAACGGCCATGTCCCGGATCGCCCGTGCCACCTCTTCCGGCGTCTCCAACGGGAGGATGCGGAACTCCGCGGGGAGGATACGCTGGTCTATCAGGTGAACTCTGCCGTCTTTCCATTCTACCGTCCGCATAACGGGAACTATGGTAGCATGGGGAGGGGGTTTTGTCAACCCATTGGGTCAACGAACTACCACTTCCCCCAGTTCCAGGGCATCTCCCGCGGGCTCGCCGTCCAGGGTCAGAACTAACCGCTCCCCGGTGTCCAGGCGGTACATCCCGGTCATCAGCCGATACACACCCGGGGGCAGGTCGGGCGGGAGGTATACCCCGTGCCGGTCGGTCACCCGCTCCCCCACCGACCAGATGAAGGTCGGGGAGAGGTCGCCGCGGGGCTCGGCGTCGTTCTGCGCCACCAGATTCCCACCGTCATCCATCAGGTGCAGGAAGACCTTGTACCGCCCCGGCGGCGCGTCGGCCTCCCAGAAGAGGGTGACGGGCACCACGTCCCCGGGAGCGAAAGGTCCCTCGCCGACGGCATAACCGTGCAGGAGAATCTCCTGGCCGAATCGGGCGCGGACGGTGACCCGGGGCTCCTCCGGCAACGGTCCCAGGCCATAGAGGGCCACCCGCACCCGGCCGTACCAGCGGCTCCAGGCCAGGTAGGCCCCGTCCGCCAGCAGGTTCTCCATCCGGCGCTCCGGGTCCGCCTCCCGGTCCCCCCAGTAGAGGACGAAGAGCCGTCGGTGGGAGGAGAGCATCGGCGAGAGCCAGTCCGCGACCTGCTCCGGGGTCGGGTGATACGGGGCCGGATAGAGGGGGAGGTCGCCCCGGTAGTAGTACGTGAAGACCTCCCACTGATTCGGGGCGTTGAGGATGACACCGTCCCCGGGCCGGCCCAGCGCGGCAACGTCGGCCGCAATCTGGCGGTAATCGTCGCGGGCGTACGCCGGATTGAAGTACAGGTTGCGGAGGGATGGGAGAAGGGCGGAAAGCGTGAGGGCGTAAAACGTGATAACGATGCAGGAGGGAAGGGGCCGGGGGAGACGGAACGGTCGGACCAGGTTGTAGATACCCGCCGCCAGCAGAATGTGAAAGGACGGCAGGACGGCCAGCAGGAACTTGAGGTAGGCCGGTTTGTAGAGGTCAAAGGCGAAGATAAGGACGAGAGGGACCAGCAGCCAGAGGGCCAGTGTCGCCACCGCGAGGGCCCTTTCCCGGCGGGGCCACAGGCCCAGGACCAGCAGGGCCCCCGCGCCGATCAGCACCGGGCGGGCCGGCGCCGCCTCCAGGGTGAGCCCCGCCGTCAGGGCGCGGAAGATGTCCAGCATCGCTCCCCCCAGGGTGTACCCCCGTCCGGCGGAGGGCCACCCCATCGCCCGGAGCGCGGTGGGCAACCAGGGCAGATACAGGAGCACTGCCAGCGCCTGCAGCGCAACCCACCACTGCAAAGGTACCCCCTGCGACGTCCCTCGGCGGGCCCTTGTCAGGCCCGCCCACACCCACCGCCCGAAGACCAGCAGGTTGTGCGCGGCCAGAATGAACGGGAAGGAGTAATGGGTGTAGAGACCGGCGGCGGCGACCAGGGTGTAGAGGAGGGCCGTCGCCGGGCGCGGGCGGTGGAAGAGGTTCCAGAGGAGGTCGGTGGAGGCGACGGCCACGAGGCCCAGCAGGCCGTACATCCGCGCCTCCTGGGAGTAGTAGACGGCCAGGGGCGAGATAGCCGCCAGAAACGCCGCCCCCGCGCCCACTCCACCCCCCAGCATCCGCCTCCCCAACCGTCCGGTCAGAGCGACCGTCAGCAGGCCGATGTAGACGGAAAGGGCGCGGACGGCAAACTCGCTGTCGCCCGTGGGGATGCGCCAGAAGTGGAGCAGCAGGTAGTAGCCCGGGGGGTGGATGTCCCCGGCCGCCGCCGCGATGACCAGCGGGATGGGGCGCTGGGCCGCCCGGATGGCGTTCCCCTCGTCGCTCCAGAAGGACTGGGCATCCAGCCGGTAGAAGCGCAGACCGGCCGCCAGGAGGAGAATCGCGCAAAGACACAAAGGCCACAAAGAAGAAGTCTCTTTTTCTTTGAGCCTTTGTGTCTTTGTGTGAGAAACACCCGCGTTCATCCCCTATCCCAGCAGCCGCTGGCGCATCAGGCGGGGCAGGAGGCTGCCACATCCCAGAATGGCGTCGTGAATCTGGCGCATGGACGCCTCCGGATGAGCGCGCCGGTAGTCCGCCACCAGTTCCAGGATGGCCAGTTTGCCCATCAGGTAGGACTGAGGCTGGGTGGGGCTGGTGGTGTACCGGCGGACCTCCGCCAGCGCGTTGGCCGGCTCCAACCGGCACTCCCGCACCAGGAAGTCCACCGCTTCATCCACCGACATCCCGCGCGTGTGGAGGGAGACGTCTATGATGATGCGGGCGGCCCGCCACAACTGGTCGGCGAGGCGGCCCAACCGCTGGACCGGCTCGGCGATGTAGCCCAGTTGCTCCATCAACTCCTCGCAGTAGAAGGCCCAGCCCTCAATGAAGAGCGTCGCCAGGAAGGAGCCCAGCCGCCGGGGGATGGTCTCCTGGCGGTTGGCCCAGACCAGTTGCAGGTGGTGGCCCGGGTAGGCCTCGTGGAGCGCCGTCACCGGCAACTTGGCCCGACTGTGCCCGCGCAGCGTCTGTTCCTGGACCTCCGGCGGAGCGCTGGGGTCCACCGGCGTGACCAGGAAGATGCCCTCCTGCCGCTCCTCCAGGATGCCCGGCGGCATGTAGGCGGCGTAGGGGATGACGGGGCGCAGATAAGGGGGCGTCTCCACAATCTGCAGAATCTCCCCCTCCGGGATGGTGGCGATTTCCCGATCCAGGACATACTGGCGGGCCGCCGCCATCGCCTCCCGGTAGGCATCCAGCAACCCCTCCGCCGTCGGGTGGTCCGCTTTGGCCTCCTCCAGCAGGTCCTGCACCGACCGGTTGGGGTCTATCTGCCGGGCGACCTCTTCCATCTGGCGGCGGGTGAGGTGGAACTGCTCCCAGCCGACCTGCAGCAACCGGTCGGCGTCGTAGTCCACCATGTGCTCCTCCCGCAGCATCTCGTCAAAGAGGGCCCGGCCGGCGGCGAAGTCGCCGGAGGCGCGGGGGAGGACGTCGTTTTCTATGAAGGCCGTGTACTCCTGGACGGCCTGAGCGGCGGCCTGACCGGCCTGGGCCAGGTCGGCCTGCAGGTCCGGGGCGGCGTCGGCGGCGATGGCCGGCAGCAGGCCGAGGAAGAGGCCGGGGGCCTGGCGGGCCTGCTCCAGGGCGATTTCGGCCCACACCCGCGGCACCTGCTCCGGGATGATGTTCGCCATCGCCTCCCGCAGGACGCGCGGGGTCTCCCGGACCCGTCCCAGGGCCGACCGCAACCGCTCCGGCAGCGGCGCGAAGTCCCGGACGATGAGCAGGAAGATCCCTCCCAGGGACTCCTCCAGATAGCCCCCCGGGTAACGGCGGTGGCCCTGCATCTTTTCGTAGGAGCGGACGAAGGAATCCAGGATGTGGGTGAGGAGGGTGTGGTCAATCCGGGCGTCGGGGCGGAAGTCGGAAAGGTCCATCTCCCGCAGTTCCGCCAGCGCGGCCCGGATTTCCTGCTGTTCCTCCTCCAGAGCCTGGAGGGTGCGGTCGCCCAGACGGTCGTCGTACTGATGGACGCCGATCTGGGTCGCCATCACCGGGTTCCGTTCGGCCATCCGATAGAGCCATTCTTCGGCCCGACGGTAGAATGGGGTCTCAGTGGTCATCCGATGCCTCCTGGTTTCTGATATAGCCGCCTGACAGTTTCTTACCGGCAACGTCATTGCGAGGGCGCGGAGCGCCCGAAGCAATCTTCAGAATGGCTCGCGGAGATTGCTTCGCCCCCTTCGGGGGCTCGCAATGACGCGCCGGGAGGGATTTCCGCAGATGTTCAAGCAAAGTGTGTCAGGTGGCTGGGTTTCCAATTAAAGGACGAGTGCACGGGCGATTCGGGCGGCGATTCGGGCGTTCTGGGCCAGCAGTGCCCGATTGGCCCGGAGAGAACGGCCGTCGGTCTGCTCCGCCAGGCGGGCCAGCAGGTATGGGGTCAGCGCGGGCCCGCGAATCCCCCGCGCCTCCGCGTCGGTCACGGCCGCCTCTATCTCCGACCGGGCCTCCTCCCAGGGGATGCCCGCGCCCTCCGGGACGGGGACCGTCACCAGCAGCGCGGCGCGCAGGCCCAGGTCGTCCCGCGCCCGGGCCATCGCGGCGACCTCTTCCGGGGAGTCGGCGCGCAGGGGGAGCGGCAGGCCGGAGGTGGGACTGGTGAAGGCCGGGAGGGTGTCTGTCCCATAGCCCACCACCGGCACCCCCAGCGTCTCCAGCACCTCCAGCGTGCGGGGTAGGTCCAGGATGGCTTTGGCCCCCGCGCAGACGACAATCATGGGGATGGACGCCAGGGCCGGCAGGTCAGCGGAGACGTCCTCGGGGTGGCCCCGGTGGACGCCGCCGATGCCGCCGGTGGCGAAGACCCGCAGGCCGGCCCGGTGGGCCAGATGCATCGTCGCCGCGACGGTGGTCCCGCCGGTGGCGCCCCGGGCGACGGCAGCGGGCAGGTCCCGCAGGCTGATTTTGACCGACGCGGGTTCGGCCGCCAGACGCTCCATCTGCTCCGGGCTCAGCCCGACGCAGGGGCGGCCTTCCAGGACGGCGACGGTCGCGGGGACGCCTCCCTCTTCCCGGACTATCTCCTCCATCTCCCGCGCGACGTCCAGGTTGAGGGGCCGGGGGAGGCCGTGGGTGATGAGGGCGGATTCCAGCGCCACGACCGGGCGGCCCTCCCGGAGCGCTTGCGCGACATCAGGGGCCAGAAGGACGTCTGGCATCCCTTACCCTCCCATCAGTTCCACGGCCAGTTGGGCGTAGACCTCCGCCGCCGTGCAGACGTCGTCTATATCCACCCATTCGTCGGCAGTGTGGGCCCGGTCGGGGTCGCCGGGGCCGAAGCCCACGGTGGGGATGCCCGCGATACCGGCAGTGTAGGCGCCCTCGGTGGAGAAGGCCCAGTGGCGGATCGGAGGGCGGTGTCCCAGGTGGGCCCGCGCGGCCCGGACCAGCGCCGTCACCAGGGGATGGGTCTCTTCAATGACCCAGGAAGGGTAGACCTTCCGGATGTGTCCGGAGTAACCGGTGTAACTGGTGGCGGAGAACTCCGCCACCCGGATGTCGGCGCGGACGGCTTCCCGGGCCATCACCCGCTGGATTTCCGCCAGGGCCATCGCTTCAGTCTCCCCCAGGGTCAGGCGGCGGTCCACCACCAGGTCGCAGCGGTCGGGGATGGCGTTGCGGCTACTGGCGTGGCTGCGGATTTCGGTGACGGCCAGCGTGCCCGGGCCCAGGAACGGGTCGTCGCCCAGTTGTCCGGCCAGCAGTTCCAGGCCGAAGATGAGGCGCGCCGCCGCGTAGATGGCGTTCTCCCCCAGGTCAGGCCGGGAAGCATGGGCGGCCCGGCCGTGGACGGTGACCTCCAGTTCCATCCGCCCCCGCTGGCCCCGGGCGATCGCCATATCCGTCGGCTCGGCGACCAGCACCCAGTCGGGCCGGACACCCTCTTCTTCTACAAGCACCCGGCTGGCCAGCCCCTCGCAGGGCTCCTCCTGGACGACGCAGGCCACGACGACCCGTCCACGGGCGGGGAGGTTGGTGCGGCGCAGGAGATAGGCGCCGTAGAGCATGGCCGCCAGGCCGCCCTTCATATCGCAGGCGCCCAGGCCGTAGAGCCGTCGCCCCTCTATGACGGCGGCGAAGGGGTCGTGGCGCCAGGCGGTGGGATTGCTGACGGTGACCGTGTCCATGTGGCCGTTGAGCATCAGGATGGGGCCGTCTTCCCGCCCCACCCAGCCGACGACGTTGCCGATGCGGTCGGTGCGGATTTCGCGCAGGCCCAACCGCTCCATTTCCTGAAGGACGTGCTGGGCCAGCGGCCCCTCCTGGGTGGAAGGACTGGGGATGCGCACCAGGTCCTGGAGAAAGGCCACCAGTTGGGCGCGTTCATCGCGGGTCAGACGAATTCGGGTCATGCATCATCCTCGGTGCTGGAAAGTGCTTGCCGGATTTGATCTATGACTTCGGGATTGTTGAACTGCCATCGGTTAAAAGCAATATTTAAAATCCATTCCTTAGCTACGTCTCTTCCTCTCCGCTTCTATGAATTTGTCCCGGTATCGGTGCCATGTACCCCGATCGGCGTCGGCCAGTCCCATTTCTATCATTTTGCGGTTGACAAAGAGTTTGTTGGTCAGATACAGATATGCGGGAACCGGCGCGCCGCTCTCCGGAGGTGGCTGGTCAAAGCGCAGGATCACGCGCTTGCCCACCACGTACCGGCGCAGGTACTCGTCCCCCTCTGCCATGCGCACCGGCGGTACGCAAACCCCCAGAAGGGAAACCGATAGGCCGTTAGGCTTCACCGGGGGAACCTCCCCTTCCCGCCGGATGAGGGTCACCTGCTGCATCCACAGGCCCAGTTTCTGCCGGATGGTCGGGATGAACTTTGGCTGAATCTCGTAGCCGATGCCGTTACGCCCCAGTTC
>JBBIKR010000034.1:13820-15924 GCA_037445395.1 Thermoflexales bacterium | reverse complement strand
TCATAATCCAGTTCCACGATGCCGTTGGGCGGATAGGGGAACGAGCCCATGACCACCGCGCCGCCCGTGGTTCGCATCGTCGTCTTCTTCTGCCAGATGATGGCGCCCATGTAGTCAAATCCGATGGTCTCGCACTGGGCGATGATTTCGGCATGAAGCGGGATGACTTTGTAGCGGCCGTATACCACCGCGCGGGCGAACTGGTCGCCGATGTTGATGCAGAGCCGTCGGCCCGGCATCAGTACCCGCCAGCATTCCCGCCAGACGCGGGCCAGGTCCAGGAAATACTCGTGCAGGGTCTGCCCATAGCCAATCTGGCCCGGCACTCCGTAGTCTTTCAGGTGCCAGTACGGCGGCGAAGTGACCACCAGACCGATGGTCTCGTCGGTCAACTCCGCCATATTGCGGCTATCGCCGATGATGATCTTGCCCCAGACGGTCATCTCTGTTGTGCCAGCGGTCCCGACAGCATGCTCCTTATTTATGCCTCATTTCTGCCAATAGCGCAAGTCGGCCATGAGCGCCGATTCCCCGAGCCCCCCGATTTGCGCGCTGGACAAAAGGTGGTATAATATGGATAGCCCTGCTGTGCACGTGATCGCCGAACTGGGGTTTTGAGCCAACACCTATACAACGGGAACCAATCTCGCGGACAGGAATGCGGTAGCCCTTCGGGCAAGGCAGACCTGCCGGGTAGGCTCCCACCTGCGAAAGCGGGTTCAAAACTTTGCGGCACACGGCACGGCGGGGTCTTTTTTGTTGGGCGAGGAGTGGGGGATGGAGCGGCGGCGGTTTCTTCGGCTGGCCTGCGGAGGTCTGGTAGCCACTTCCGCCGCGTGCGCGGCCGGACCCGCCTGGGCTCTGTTCCTGGAGCCCTCCTGGCTGGTCCGGGAGCAGATAAGAGTCCTTCTGAGGAATCTCACTCCCTCTCTGAGCAACCTGCGTATTGCTTTCCTCTCCGACTTTCACCGGGGTCCCCACGTTGATTCATCCCATATCGCCCGGGCCGTCCAGATGGCCTGTGAGGCCGCCCCCGACCTGATTCTCCTGGGCGGAGACTTTGTGAGCCAGTCGGTGGCCTATGTGGAGTCCTGCGCCCGGGAACTGGCTCGCCTGAGGGCCCCACTGGGTGTCTATGCCTGCCTGGGGAACCACGATTGCTGGACCGACCCGGACGCCATCACAGAGGCGTTGCATCGCGTCGGAATCCGGGTGCTGCGCAACGCCGGGCTGGAGGTCGCCGACCATTTGTGGGTCGCCGCCGTAGATGACGTTTGGGAAGGTCGGCCCTCCCTGGAGGCGGCCCTGCGGGGAATGCCCACCGACGCCCTCGCAGTCCTGCTGGCCCATGAGCCCGACTACGCCGATACGGTCGCCGCCGATGGGCGGATCGCGCTGATGCTTTCCGGCCACACCCACGGCGGGCAGGTGCGTCTCCCCCTTTTTGGCCCCCCTATCCTCCCCTATCTGGGGCAACGATACCCTGCCGGCCTTTATACCCTGGGCGAGATGACCCTCTACGTGACCCGTGGGGTGGGTCTGGTCGCTCCCCCTGTTCGGCTCAACTGCCGCCCTGAGGTCACTGTATTGACCCTGAGGCAGAGATAGGACACGCTGGGAGAACCCGTCGCGAACGTGCCAGGCACTTCTGAAAGTACCTGGCACGTCCACAGAGAGGCCTTCGCGAAAAGTTTGAGCATCAACCGCGCTTTTCATTTGTCTCTCCGCTTTTTTGTGGTAAACTAATCCTGGATCATTGGAGCACCGGTATAACCCATCTCGTTATGGAGCAGGAGGGGAAAATGAGTTACGTATCCATCCTTCAACGCTTGCCTCCCGAACTGCAATTGCCGATGGTGGAGGTTGTAGAAGCACTCCGGAAGGACCTCCGGCAGGAACTGGCAGTGCGCCGGGAGGACTTTATTGAACTCCGGAAGACCGTCCAGGAACTGGCCGAAGCCCAGAAGCGCACCGAACAACGGGTGGAGGAACTGGCCGAGGCCCAGAAGCGCACCGAGGAGCGGCTGGACCGCCTGGAAGCCGTCGTCCAGGAACTGGCCGAGGCCCAGAAGCGCACCGAGGAGCGGCTGGACCGCCTGGAAGC
>JBBIKR010000034.1:0-13720 GCA_037445395.1 Thermoflexales bacterium | reverse complement strand
GAGCGGCTGGACCGCCTGGAAGCCGTCGTCCAGGAACTGGCCGAGGCCCAGAAGCACATGATGGAGGCCATCGTTTCCCTCACCCAGCGGATGGACGCGGTGGAGAAACAACTGGGCCAGTTATCCGATCGTTTCGGCCTGGACCTGGAAGTAGACGCGGAGGAGGTCCTGCGGGCTGTGGCGCAGGAGAAGGGATACCCGCTGCTTCAGGAACCGGTCGCCATAGACGTGGACGGCGAGATGGACGTGGTGGCGCCGATAGAGACACCGTCGGGCGAGCGCCTCTGGGTGATTATAGAAGTCAAAGGGCGCTTGCGGCGAAAGGAGGTCGGCAGGTTCCTCCAGCGGCTCCAGCAACCCCAGGTCGTCCAGCAGTTGGAGGCAATGGGCGTGGAGAAACCATACCTCCCTTACGTCTTCGGGCTGCGCGTCTATTTCGGAGTGGATGAGATGGCACGGGAGACGGGCGTTGGGATTCTGACTTTCCGGGGTGAACGGGTTCCTGCGCGAGCCTGGGGATAACCGCCGTTGAAACAGGAGAGCAGGAGGCAGAGGCAAGATGAGTGACAAGAAAGGTCGCGTCTTCTCCGGCGCCCGACCGACGGGCCGGCAGCACCTGGGCAACTACCTGGGCGCCATTCGCAACTACGTCGCCCTCCAGGACGACTATGACTGCATTTACTGCGTCGTGGACCTTCACGCGCTGACGACCCTGACGGATACGGAGTACCTGCGAGAATGGACGTATGAGATGGTGCTGGACTGGCTGGCGGCGGGGGTGGACCCGGACCGGGGGACCATCCTCTTCGTCCAATCCCACGTCCCCCAGGTGACCGAATTGCATACCATCCTTTCTATGGTCACCCCGCTGGGCTGGCTGACCCGCCTGCCCACTTTCAAAGAAAAGGTCCGCCAGCAACCGGATAACGTCAACTACGGGCTGGTGGGCTACCCGGTGCTGATGGCCGCCGACATCACCCTGTACAAGGCCGATACGGTGCCGGTCGGGGTGGACCAGGCGCCCCACCTGGAGTTCACCCGGGAGATTGTCCGGCGGTTCAATGCCCACTTCGGCCCGGTCCTGGTGGAGCCTCAGGCCAAGCACACCGACTTCCCCAAAGTCCTGGGGATTGACGGCCAGCAGAAGATGAGCAAGTCTCTGAACAACCACATTGAACTCGCCGCCTCGCCGGAGGAGATTCACCAGCGGGTGATGCAGATGGTCACCGACCCGCAGCGGACGCACCGCCATATCCCCGGACGGCCCGAGGTCTGCAATGTCTTCTCCCTGCACCGGTTCTTCTCCCCGAACGAGGTGGCCCAGATTGACGCCGATTGCCGGACCGCCCGCATCGGCTGCGTGGACTGCAAGCGGATTTTCGCCCGCAACCTGGCCGAATACTTCGCTCCGTTCCGGGAGCGGCGGGCCGCGCTGGCCGCCAACCCGGATACCGTGTGGGAGATTCTGGCGGAGGGGGCCCGCCGCGCCTCCGCCATCGCTGCCCAGACCATCGCCGAGGTGAAAGCGGCGGTGGGATTCCCATAAGCGGTGAGCAAAACTCCCTCATCGGAGAGAAACGATGCGCGTGGTCGTTCAGCGGGTTCGGCAGGCAAAAGTGTCGGTGGACGGGGAGACCGTTGCCGCCATCGGCCCGGGGGTGGTGGTGCTGGTGGGGGTGACCCACAGCGACAACGATGAAGCGGCCCGCTGGCTGGCCCAGAAGGTGGCGGGCCTGCGCATCTTTGAGGACGAAGAGGGAAAACTGAACCTCGGCCTGCTGGACATCGGCGGCGAGGCGCTGGTCGTCTCCCAGTTCACCCTCTACGCCGATGCCCGCAGGGGCCGCCGCCCCTCCTTCACCGACGCCGCCCCGCCGGAGGTGGCGGAGCCCCTGGTGCGCCGCTTCGCCGATGAACTGGCCGCCGCCGGTGTCCCCGTCCAGACCGGCATCTTCGGCGCCCACATGCTGGTGGAAATCCACAACGATGGCCCGGTGACGATTTTGCTGGAAAAGTGATACGTGATGCGTGATGCGTGATGTGTGATTCCGTATGAGCCTGCGATACCGAACGCTAATCATCCTGGGTCTGATCCTCGTTGTCCTGGCCGGCCTGTTCTCCGCCCTGTTCTACCGCTTCGGGACGGAGCAGTTCCAGGCGGTGGAACGGCGGGTGACCGAACGCCTTGCCCGCCACAGCCTCGCCGTGCTGGACGACGAACTGGCCGCCATGGACCTCCTGACCCGGGATTGGGCCTCCTGGGACGACACCTATGCGTTCATTGAAGACCTCAACCCTGCCTACATCCGCTCCAACATCACCGACGAGACTTTTATCAACACCCATCTCAACCTGATGCTCTTCGTCCGGACCTCCGGAGAAGTGGCCTTCGCCCGGGCTTACGACCTGGAGGCCGGAGAGGAAATGCCCATCCCCCAGAGCGTGTACGATGCGCTCCCCCTTCTGACCGGCACCCTCTCCCCCGGAACCGGCCGGCAGGGGGTGCTGTTGCTACCGGAAGGCACTCTGCTGGTGACCGCCCGCCCCATCCTGACCAGCCGGGGAGAGGGGCCGGCCCGGGGAACGCTCGTCTTCGGCCGCTTCCTGTCCGATGACATCGTGGCCAGAATCAACGCCCATCTCGGCGCTTCGGCCGCAATCTACCGCTGGGACCGGCCCGAGGACTGGCCCGTGGACCTGCGACAGGTCTCTGCCTCTCTCTCCCCCGCCCGGCCGCTGCTGGCCCGTCCGTTGAACGAGGACCGGATTGCCGGATACGCCCTCATCACCGACCTCTACGGGAACCCCGCCCTGGTTCTGACCGTGGTGGAGGAGCGGGAAATCTACCACCAGTTCCGGTTCGCCCTGCGCCTCTTTATGGTGAACGTGGCCATCATGGGCCTGCTCTTTGCCGCGGTTGTCAGTTTGCTGCTGGACCGTCTGGTGCTGAGGCGGCTGGCGGCGCTGGCGACGGAGGTGCGGGCCATCGGCGCCCGGGGCAACTCCGGCGGAGCGGTGACCGTGCGCGGTCGGGACGAACTGGCTGGCCTGGCCGAAGCGATCAACGACATGCTGGCCGCGATAGAGCAGGCCCGCCGGGAGCGGGAGGAGCAGGAGGCGCACCTTTCCCGCCTGGCGGAGAACTCGCCCGACGTGATTTACCGGCTGGTCTTCTCCCCACCCCGGCTGGAATACGTTTCCCCTGCCGTTACCCGCTTCCTGGGATACCCACCGGAGGACTTCTACACCTACCCCCGCCTGCTGTTCCGGCTGGTCCATCCGGACGACCGGCCGCTGTTGTGGGCCGCCCTGCGGGCCGAACGGTCGCCGGACGAGCCCCTCATCCTCCGCTGGATCAACCGGAGAGGGGAGACGGTCTGGGCGGAGCACCGCCATACCGCCGTCCGCGATAAAGAGGGGCGAGTGGTCGCCGTGGAGGGCATCGCCCGAGATGTCACCGAACGGAGGCGGGCCGAGGCGGAGATTGCCCAACTGAACGCGGTCCTCCGGGCCGTCCGCAACGTGAACCAGATCATCTCCCGGGAAACGGACCGGCAGAAACTCCTGCAATCCGTCTGCGAGGAACTGGTGAACACCCGCGGCTACACCGCCGCCTGGGTCGTCCTCACCGACGGGGCACCCCACATCGCGGCCGCGGCCGGGGAAATTCTCCGCGCCCCCTCCGACCTCCTGCGACGGTGGGAGGAAGACATTCTCCCCCTCCAGGTCCGCTGGGTTCACGACCGGCCGGATGTGCTCCTGGTGAAGCCCGGGGATGCCTGCCCCTTCCTGCACCGGGACCCCTCGTCCAACGGGATGCTCGCCCGCATCGCCCACGCCGGAAGAATCTACGGTATCCTGTGCGCGACGTTGCCGGTCATCCAGGAGTTCTCTCCGGAAGAACAATCCCTCTTTGCCGAAGTCGCGGGCGACGTCGCCTTCGCCCTCCACAACCTGGAGCAGGAAGAGGCCCGGCGGGAAATTGAGCGACGGTTCCGCATCCTTGCCGAATCCGCTCTCGCTGGTGTCTACCTGATCCAGGACGGACTCCTCCAGCACGTGAATCCTGCGGCCGCGCAGATGTTCGGTTATACACCGGAGGAAGTTATCGGCCGGCTGAGTCCGCTGGATGTGGTCGCTCCGGAGGACCGGGAGCGGGTGCGGGAATACATCCGACAGCGGATGAACGGCGAGCTGACCAGCATCCACTACGAGTTCCGCGGCCTGCGCAAGGACGGCTCCACCTTTGATTGCGAAGTCCTGGGGACGGTGACCGAATACCAGGGACGGCCCGCTATCCTGGGTACCATCCTGGATATCACCGGGCGGAAACAGGCGGAAGAGGCCATCCGCCGACACGCCGCGCAACTGGAGGCCCTCCGCCAGGCCGGGCTGGACCTGACAGCCCAGTTGGACCTGGATACCCTGCTCCATTCCATCGTCCGGCGGGCAATGGACCTGGTGGGCGGAAGCGCCGGGGGGCTCTATCTCTACCGGCCCGAGGAGGACACCCTGGAGTGGGTGGTCTCTATCGGCCCGGACCAGCCTCCGGTCGGAACCCGCCTGCGCCCGTCCGAGGGGGGAGTCGTCCGCCGGGTCTGGGAGACGGGGCGACCCTTCTGGGTGGATAACTACCAGCAGTGGGAGGGCCGCGCCGCCCGCTACGCCGGTTACCCCTGGACGGCGATCATCGGCGTGCCGGTGTGCCGGGGAGAGGAGATGCTGGGCGTCCTGATCCTCCTGGCAGACCCGCCCCGCACGTTCTCTCAGGCCGACGCCGACGTCCTGGAACTCTTTGCGGCCCAGACGGCCGTCGCCCTCACCAACGCCCGCCTCTATGCCGAGGCCCGGCAGGAGCGAGAGCGCCTGGATTTCCTCTACCGCCTCAGCCAGCGGTTGAGCGGGACGCTGGACGCTTTCGCCATCGCGCAGGAAGCGCTGGATGCGCTCTGCCGGGCAATCGCCGCCGACAAGGGGGTCGTTTACCTGTACGAACCTGTGGATAACCGCCTCCGGCTGATCGCCGTCTCCGGCTACAGTGAGCAATCTGTGGAAGCGATAGATCGCCGGTTGCAGTTGCGGTTGGGGCAGGGGCTGGCCGGCTGGGTCGCCCTCCACCGCCAGACCGCCGTTGTGGACGACGTGACCCGGGACGAGCGGTGGCTCCTTGTACCGGGGATGGACGACAAAGCCCGCGCGGCCATCAGCACCCCGATCCTGGTCAGAGGGGAACTGGTTGGCGTGATAACCGTCCACAGCGAAAAACCTGCCGCCTTTACCCCGGAGGACGGCCAACTGATGGAGGCCGCCGCGTCGGTGATCGGCGCTGCACTCCTCAATGCCCGATTGTACGAAACCGAACAGGAGCGGGCCCGTCGGCTGGCCCTGGTCAACCAGGTCGCCGCGGAACTATCCTCCCTGCAGGAGCCGGGAACGGTCTATCGGCAGGTGGTGGAGCGAATCGCTCACGCCTTTGCCTACGACTACGTCGGGTTGATGCTGATGGATGAGGCCCGGGGCGACCTGGTCTTCGTGGCCGGGGCGGGCATCTGGGCCGGCCTCACCCCGCCGGGCTTCCGCCAGAAACTGGACGAAGGGATGATCGGCTGGGTCGCCCAGCACGGTCAGACCCTCCTGGCCAACGACGTGAGCCAGGAGCCCCGCTACATCGCGCCGTACCTCACCGAGACCCGAGCGGAACTGGACGTGCCGCTCCGGTACCACGACAAAGTGATCGGGGTGCTGACCAT
Organism: Thermoflexales bacterium; assembly: GCA_037445395.1. Lineage (GTDB taxonomy): Bacteria > Chloroflexota > Anaerolineae > B4-G1 > DUEL01 > SpSt-77. The sequence continues at coordinate 7,970 of JBBIKR010000034.1, read as the reverse complement.
CCAGAGCCGCTATCGGGATGCCTTCACCCCGCTGGACGTGGCTGTGATGGAGACCCTGGCGGGCCATGTCGCCGCGGCCATCACCAATGCCCGCCTCTACGAGCAGGAGCGGAGGGCCCGGGAGCGAACGGAGGCCCTCTACCGCATCGGCCAGGTTGTCAACTCCACCCTGGATCCCGAGGTCATCCTGGACCGGCTGACGGAGGAGGCGATGCGGGCCACCGGCGCCACTCACGGCTCCGTCCTGGTGCCCGACCCGGAGCGGGGGGTCTTTGAGCGCCGCTCCCTGCGCGGGTACTCTTCCCAGGAGCGGGAGCGGGCCCGGTCCCGGCCCCTCGGCCTGACGGAGGGCATCAACTCCCGCGCCTACCGAACTCGCATAACCTACTACGTCCCCGATGTCCGGCAGGACCCGGACTACTTCCCTTTGATCCCCACCACCCGCTCCGAACTGGTCGTGCCGATCCTGCGGGGCGAACAGGTCCTGGGCAACCTGGACCTCCAGAGCCCCCAGGTGGACGCGTTCCGGAATGTGGACATGGAGTTCCTGCGCGCGCTGGCGGACCAGGTAGCCATCGCGCTGGAGAACGCCCGTCTCTACCAGGAGGAGCGCCGCCGGTCCCAGGAGCAGGAGATTCTGACGCTGATCGCCACCGCGCTGAACACCCTGGAGGTGCAGCGGGCCTTTCCCGTCCTGGTGCGCGGGCTGAAAATGCTCACCGGTTGCGACCGGGTCGCCGTGGCCCTCCTGGAGGAAGACCGCACTCGTTACCGTGTATCCGTTGTGGAAACTGCCGCCCCGGTGCTGGAGGTGGGCACCGCGCTCCCCCTCTCCACCACCCCGGTCTGGGGAGACATCCTGGCCGGGAATCCCCATTGCTGCCCCGATATGGGCGCCGAGTTGGATTATGAGGCCATCCGGGCCCTCTACGATGCCGGTTTCCGCTCCTATGTGAGCCTGCCGCTGCGGATCGGCGGGCGCGTCATCGGTGCCCTCCATGTCGTCAGCACCCGGGAGCGAAACTTCCGCCTGGAGCAGGTCTCCTTTCTGCAGCAGGTCGCCGACGCTCTGGCCGCGGCGATGGAGAACCAGCGCCTCTACCAGGCGGAGCGGGATCAGCGGGCGCTGGCGGAGACCCTGGCGGAGGCGGCCATCACCCTCACCAGCACCCTGGAGGTGGGCGAACTGCTGAACCGGGTTCTGGAAATGGTCGCGCGGGTGGTGCCGGGGGACGCCTTCAACATCATGCTGGTGGAAGAGGACACGGCCCGCATTGTGTACAGCCGGGGATATGAAGCGTTCGGCGTGGAGGACTACATCAACACCTTCGCCTTCCCCCTGGCCGATTTCCCGAACCTGCGGGAGATGGCCTATACCGGCAGGCCGATCCTGATCCCCGATACTGCCGCCGACCCACGCTGGGTGCATCGGGAGGGGATGGAATGGCTCCGCTCCTACATCGCCGCGCCGATTATGGTGAAGGGGATCGCCGTGGGTTTCCTGAATGTGGACGGCACCCGTCCTCATCAGTTCGGCCCTGCCGATGCGGCGCGGCTGGAGGCATTCGCCGCGCACGTCGCCACCGCCCTGGAAAATGCCCGCCTGTATCAGGCACTGCGCGATTACGCCAGTTCCCTGGAAGCGCGCGTGCAGGAGCGGACGGCCCTTCTGGCGACCCAGTATGCCCGTCTGGAGGCCATCCTGCGCAGCACCGGCGACGGCATCGTCCTGACCGATGCTCAGGGCGAGATTTTCCAGGCCAACCCCGTTGCCCAGAGGTGGCTGGAGGGGGACCTGGCGCCGGAGGATGCCCGGAAGCTGCAGGAGGCCATCCGGCGGGTGGCCCGGCGGGCCCGGGAGCGGCCCAGGGAGATTGTGGAACTGCCGGGGCTGGACCTGGAGGTCCGTGCCTCGCTGGTTGAAGGGCCCGAAGGGGAAGGGGCGGCCGTCGTCATCCTCCACGACGTCACGCAGTTCAAAACCCTGGAGCGGCTGCGCGCCCGCTTCATCTCCAACATCTCCCACGAACTGCGCACCCCCATCACGACCATCAAGACCTACCTCCACCTCCTGCGGGGGATGCCCGAACTGCTCCCCCAGTACCTGGACATTCTGGAACGGGAGGCGGACTGGCAGGCCCGCCTGGTGGAGGACGTGCTGGAGATTTCCCGGCTGGATTCCGGTGCCCTCCGGATGCAATTTGGCCCGGTGGGGCTCAACGCTCTGGTGGCGGAGGTGGTAGATGCCCAGCGGCCCCTGGCCCAGGCCCAGGGGCTGGTGCTGGAGTGTCACCTGGCGAAGGAGGAGCCGGTTGCCCGCGCCGACCCCGACGCACTCCGCATGGTGCTGATCAACCTGATCCGCAACAGCATCCAGTACACTCCCCCCGGCGGGCGGGTAGAGGTCACCACCGGGGAGGAGGAACAGGAGGGACGCCGCTGGGCCACGGTCACCGTCGCCGATACCGGCATCGGCATTCCCAGAGATGAACTGCCCTACATTTTTGACCGCTTCTTCCGGGGGGAGCGGCCGCGCCAGATGCAGATTCCCGGTACCGGCCTGGGTCTCTCCATCGTCAAGGAGATGGTGGATCGTCATGGGGGGCAGATTACGGTGGAGAGCGAGGAGGGGAAGGGGACTCGTTTCACCTTCTGGCTGCCGGTGGCGGAAGAGGGACCACTGGCCACCGACGACGGACGACAGACGATCAACAACACTCTGACTGATCACCGCCGTGGCGGGGCGTAGCGCAGGATTTATCCTGTGCTGAACAGAATCAATCCCGATCTCATTTCGGAACAAAAATATGAACATGGATACTTACCCTCGTCTCCAATGCATTCGCTGTGGCTATGGGGAACCGTTCACCCGTCCTCTGGAGCGCTGCCCGCAGTGCGAGGGGGACTGGCTGGACGTTATCTACGATTACCCGCGCGTTGCCCGTGTCTGGCAGCGGGAACTGCTCCGCCGCCCTCAGACCATGTGGCGCTACCGGGAACTCCTCCCCCTGCGGGACGATGCCCACCGGCTGAGCCTGGGTGAGGGCGGCACCCCTCTCCTGCGGGCCGTCAACCTGGGGATGATGCTGGGTTGCTCCAACCTTTACATCAAGGATGAACGGCAGGGGCCGACCGGCTCCTTCAAGGACCGGCAGGCCGCCCTGGCCGTCTCCGTGATGAAGGAACTGGGGGTCACCGAGGCGGTTCTGGCCTCCACCGGCAACGTCGCCATCTCCTACGCCGCCTACTCCGCTCTGGCAGGCATCAAAATCTGGGCCTTCCTCACCAGCCTGGTCCCGGCGGAGAAGATGCGCGAGGTCGCCATCTACGGCGCCAGGGTTGTCAAAGTGACCGGCACCTACGACCAGACCAAACAGGTGGCGGCGGAGTTTGCAAAGCGGCGGGGGCTCTACCTGGACCGGGGCATCCGCTCCATCGCCGCACGGGAGAGTATGAAGACGGTGGCCTTTGAGATTGCCGAGCAACTGGCCGCGCATCTGGGCCCCGGCCTCACCGCCCCCTGGCGCGCGCCGGACTGGTACATCCAATCCGTCAGCGGCGGCCTGGGGCCGGTGGGGGTCTGGAAGGGGTTTGAGGAACTGCTGCGCATGGGCCTGATAGACCGTATGCCCCGCCTGGCCTGCATCCAGGCCGAAGGATGTGCCCCGATGGTCCACTCCTTTGCGAAGGGGCTGGAGAAGGCGGAGCCGGTCCTGAATCCCCGCACCCGTATCATCACCGTCGCCACCGGCGACCCCGGCCCGGCCTACACCTTCCTGGCGCGGGTAATTCGGGAGCACGGCGGCGCCTTTGAGGCGGTCAGCGACGAGGAGGCGTTTCGCGCCATCCACGTCCTGGCGAAACTGGAGGGCATCTCTATGGAACCGGCGGCGGGGATGGCCTTCGCCGGTCTCTTTAAACTGCTCAGCCAGGGGGTCATCCAGCGGGACGAGGTGGTCGTCGTCAACTGTTCCGGCCACACCTTCCCGGTGGAGAAACACCTGCTGGGGGAGGACTGGGTGCAGACGGTGGAGGCACCCGCCCGCGCGCCGGCCCCGGAGGAGGGGTTGCTGGGGTCGCTGGAGTCGCTGGGCCGGAATATCCATCGGGTCGCCATTCTGGAGGACGACCCCGGCGCCCGCCGCCTCATCCGGCGCATCCTCCAGGCCCGGGGCCCCTATCAGATTCTGGAAGCCGAGAACGGCCGGGAGGGGCTGGAACTCATCCGCCGGGAGCGCCCTGACCTCATCCTGCTGGACCTGATGATGCCCGAGATAGACGGCTTCGGAGTGCTGGAGGTGCTCCAGACCGACGAGGAGTTGCGGGATATTCCGGTCATCGTCGTCACCGCCAAAGAACTGACTGCCGATGAACGGGCCCGACTGAGCGGGCACATCCAGGCCCTGCTCCAGAAGGGTACCTTCACCGATGAGGAACTGCTCCGCGAAATCAGCGGGGCCATAGAAAACCCGTAGGGGGCAACCACGGGAGGGAAGATGCACCGGGAACCGCGTGCCCGTATCCTCTATGTGGAAGACGACCCCTCCAGTGCCCGGCTGGTGCAGCGGGTTCTGGAGGCCGAAGGCTTTGACGTGCGCATCGTCACCGATGGGATTGCCGCCCTGGAAGCCGCCCGGCAACTGCAACCCGACCTCATCCTGATGGACATCAACATCAGCGGTCTGGACGGCTATGAGGTCACCACCCGCCTGCGCGCGCTGGAGGAACTGAAGGACGTCCCCATCGTCGCGGTGACCGCCGCCACCCTGCGCGGCGACCGGGAGCGGGCGCTCATCGCGGGATGCGACGGCTACATCCCCAAGCCCATAGACGTGGACCGTTTTCCTCAGCAGGTGGAAGCATTTCTGGGCGGCCTGCGGGAGCGCATAGAATCGCCTCAGGAGAAAGCGGACTATCTGGTGGAGTACAGTCGCCGCCTGGTGGAGCGGCTGGAGGAGAAAATCCGCGAACTGGAGAAGGCGCACGCGGAACTCCAGCGGCTGGATAAAATGAAGACCGACTTCATTATCCTGGCCGGCCATGAATTGCGCACCCCTCTGACGGCGATCTACGGCTACGCGCAAATTCTGATGGCGATGCCCGAGATTCCCGGTGACCCGACGGAAGAAGGCACCCCCCGTTATCTGCTGGAGCAGGTCGTCCAGGCCACCCGCCGCCTGAATCAGGTGGTGGATGACATCCTGAACGTGTTCCTCATTGAGGCGAACAAACTGGAACTGAACATAGGCCCGGTTCCCATCTACTCCCTCGTCCAGAACGTGGTGCGCAACATCCGCAACATGGGCCCCGAGCGACAGTTAACCTTTGAGTTTGAGGGTCTGGAGACGCTCCCGGCGATTATGGGGGATGCCCAGCGGCTGTTCCAGGCCCTCTGGCACGTGGTCAGCAACGCCGTCAAATACACCCCCGACGGCGGCACCATCCGGATTGCCGGTCGGGTGGTGGAGCACACCGTTCACCTGAGCATCCAGGACACCGGCATCGGGATTGACCCGGCGGACCGGGAGCGCATCTTTGACCGGTTCTACGTGGTGGAGGACACCCTCCGCCATCATTCCAGCAAGACGGCCTTCAAGGGGGGCGGGCTGGGCCTGGGGCTCAGCCTGGCGCGGGGAATCATTGAGGCCCATAAAGGAAGAATCTGGATAGAGAGCGAGGGGCGGGATGAAGTGCGTCTGCCCGGAACAACCGTACATATTCTGTTGCCTCTACCGGAATCCTGAACACCGAGGTGGCTATGCGTCCCCAACCCACTTCTCGCATGTGCTTCGTCTGCGGCCGCGAAAACCCCTGTGGCCTGAAACTGAAGTTCTACGAAGACCCGGAGAACCGAGTGGTGCGGGCGGAGTTCACCCTTCCGGAGGCCTACCAGGGCTATCCGGGCATCGCCCACGGCGGAGTGATCGCCGCCATCCTGGACGAGGTCTCCGGGCGGGCGGTCATGCTGCACACCTCTTCGGATACGTTTATGGCGACGCTTCGGCTGACGGTCCGCTATCGCCGTCCCACGCCGACGGGCACGCCCCTGGTCGCGGTGGGGTGGGTGGAGCAGATCGGCGGGGCGGGGGCCAAAGTGGCCGGGCAGATTCGCCTGCCCGATGGAACCGTCACCGCCGAGGGGGAGGCTCTGCTGGCGGCGGCTCCCGAGGAATTCCGCGCCCGCTGGGAGGCGGAACGCCCGTACTGGAAGGTTGTCAATGAATAAAAAATATTTTTCATTGCGGCGGCCGAAGGCCGCCGCAATGAAAAATGACCTTCGCTTTGGCCACCTGACACTTTGCTTAAATTCCCGCAGAAGTACTTCCCGGCGTGTCATTGCGAGCCCCCGAAGGGGGCGAAGCAATCTCCGCAGGCCATTTTGGAGATTGCTTCGGGCGCTCCGCGCCCTCGCAATGACGTTGCCGGTCAGAAACTGTCAGGTGGATAGATCTTCGCTTTTGAATTTGAGCCAGCAGGAGGAGATATGCCCCGATGCATCGGCATCCGCCGTGAGGACAAATCGGTCTGGGAGCGGCGCGTTCCCATCATCCCTCAGGACGCCCGCATCCTCCAGGAGCAGCATGGCCTGCGGGTCGTCGTCCAGCCATCGGAGATTCGGGTTTTCCCCAACGAGGAATATCAGGCCGCCGGGGTCACGGTCCAGGAGGACCTCTCCGGTTGCGACGTCATCTTCGGCATCAAGGAGATTCCACCGGCCCAACTTCTGCCGGGCAAGACCTACGTCTTCTTCTCCCACGTCATCAAGGGCCAGCCGTACAATATGCCCATGTTGCGCCGGTTGATGGAACTGGGCTGTGTCCTGATTGATTACGAGAAGGTGACGGACGAGAAGGGCCGCCGCCTCATCTTCTTCGGCCGACACGCCGGGTGGGCCGGCATGCTGGATACCCTCTGGGCCCTGGGCCGTCGGCTGGAGTGGGAGGGAATCCCCAACCCCTTCGTCGGTGTGGACCGGGCCATCGCCTATCCGGAGGTGGAGGCAGCCCGCCGGGCGGTGCGGGAGGTTGGCGAGCGCATCCGTACGCAGGGCCTCCCTCCTATCCTGGTCCCACTGGTGGTGGGTTTCGCGGGCTACGGCAACGTCTCCCGGGGCGCCCAGGAAATCTTTGACCTGCTCCCCTTCCGGGAACTGGCGCCGGAGGACCTGCCGTCCCTCTTCGCGGAGGAGCCGGACTATTATACCCTCTACAAGGTGGTGTTCCGGGAGGAGCACATGGTGGAGCCGGTCTCCCCGGAGGGCCGATTTGACCTCCAGGACTACTACCGGCATCCGGAGAAGTACCGCTCCCGCTTCGCGGCCTACGTGCCGTACCTGACCGTACTGGTCAACGGGATCTACTGGGAGGCCCGCTACCCCCGCCTGGTGACGAAGGCGTACCTGCGGGAACTGTTCGGTGCACCGGCCCGCCCCCGCCTGCGGGTCATCGGCGACATCAGTTGCGACATAGAGGGGGCGGTGGAATGCACCGTCCGCGCCACCGACCCGGGCAACCCCATCTACGTCTACCAACCCCGCACCGGGCAGACGACCGACGGCTGGGCCGGAGAGGGGGTGGTGGTGATGGCGGTGGACATCCTGCCCAGCGAGATGCCCCGGGACGCGTCGGTAGATTTCAGCGCAGTGCTCCGGGAGTTCGCCCCTGCCATCGCCCGGGCCGATTACACCGTCCCCTTTGAGCAACTGGACCTGCCGCCGGAGGTCAAGCGGGCTGTCATCGTCTATCGGGGGGAACTGACGCCGGACTACCGGTATCTGGAGGCATATCTGTGAGGGTGGGGGGATGCGGCGGCGGCCGAAGGCCGCCGCATCCCCTGAAGCCTGGCCTTTTTCGGAACAGAGGCGGGGAAATTTCCAAAACCCGCCTGCGGCGGGGCGAAAAGAACTGAGAAGATGATTTTTCGCATTAGAGTAGAATCCACACCTCACGAACTATCAGGGCCGGTAGAGG